>JAYTGH010000472.1:0-4205 GCA_043733645.1 Flavobacterium sp.
GGGTGGGGTTGCGTATATTTAAGTGTTGTACGCAACCCTACCGCAACACCACGATTATCCGACAGGCAACGAGTAACTCAATCGTTTATCTTGTAGAAAAAATGACTTCTTACGAAAAAAATTAGCAAAATGCGTATCTTTATAGCCAATGCTATAAACAAGTAAATGAACATAGACAAGACCATAAAAGACAGGAAAATAGAGCTACTATCTTACTTTAGAGACAGGGCAAGCGAAGCATTAAATCCAATTAAAGAAAAGTTCGCTGAAACACAATTTGAAAAAAGAGGAGAAGCCATTAATAAAGCTTTAAGGGTTACAAAGGACAATATGATTGAAACTTTGAAACAACAAGCTGAAAAAGAAAAATGGACAAATAAAGAGAGGCTTGAATGTATTCTTATGATTACTTACTGCAACATTGTAGTAATGATTGAAAGTAGGAATTCTGTTAGACCATACGAGTATATGGACTTCTCTCGTAGAGTTGGCGAATTGTGGGACCCATTTTGTAAACTATGCTTTTACTATCCAATTAATAATCTTTCACTTTTCATTCCACCACTTTTTTCGGAAGTCAAAAAGAAAATGACAGACGAAATCGCTGACTACATTAACAAACTAACCATTACGGATGAAGAAAAACAAGAACTAAAAAAATACTATGACAAGGTTTGGAGTTTAGTTAGTTCAGGAGAAATCCAATTGGAACTTGACTTGCATTTTTCTCACAATGACCAAAAATATGTCGTTGATTTTAAGAGCGGTTTTGGCTCAAACGAAAAAGGTAACACAAACAGACTTTTATTAGTTGCCACTATTTATCAAAATCTTGATGAAAATTATAAGTGTTTGCTTTTTGTAAGAGCGGAAGAAAACAATAGCTATTTCAACACTTTAAAAAATTCAGGGATTTGGGATGCTTATTGCGGAAGCGAAGCCTACGAAAAAATTAAGGAGTATTCAGGTTATGACTTGAAGTTATGGACTGATACAAATATTGATTGGGCAATCGACTTTAATGCTGAAACTACAGCACATTTTACAGATAATAACTTACTTCAATATCTACTTTGGTAATGATAAACGAAGCAAGAAAATATCAAGCATTCTACACCAAATCAACACCAATTGTTGAGTATATGGTGCACAAACTTTTACTTACCCCATCCGACAAAATATTTGAACCTTGTGGCGGAGATGGTGTATTTGTAGAGGCTATATTAGATACAAATGAATTTGCAAATATTGACATTTGCGAATTAAACCCAGCTTCAATTGTTGTTTTACAAAGTAAATTTTCAAACTATAAAAATGTAACTATTAGAGAGTGCGATACTTTACTTGACAATGATTTAAATTTCAATTCAAACTTTGGTGGCATCTATGACAAAATAATTGCTAACCCACCTTACGGGGCATGGCAAGATTTAGAGAAAAGGGCTGTACTGAAAAAAATGTATTCCGATTTATATGCAAAAGAAAGTTACGCTTTGTTTCTTTTTCGTTGCATTGAGCTACTAAAAGACGGAGGAATTTTATCATTCATTATTCCTGATACATTTTTGAATTTGCATATGCACAAGGCAATCAGGAAACACATTTTGACTAAGACTAAAATTGTAGAATTAGCTTTATTTCCATCTTCCTTTTTTCCAGGCGTAAACTTTGGATATGCAAACCTTTCAATTATTACGCTACAAAAGATAAGCAATCAAAAGGAAAGCTTATCCAATAGCTTTAATGTTCTTACTAATTTTTCAACGGTTGAGCAATTAGCAGAAATCAACAAAGAGGAACTGAAAGTTTATTCATTCTCACAACAAGAAATATTTTCAAATCCTGACTATGCTTTTTTAATATCAGACAATTCAAGCATTTCAAAAGCTATAAATGAAGCAGCATTAAAAGTTGGAGATATTGCAAATTGTGTTACAGGTTTTTATTCGGGAGACGACAAGACTTTTTTGCAAGTCAATAGTCCTGACCTAAAAAATGGGAAAAATTATGATTTAGTTGACCCCAATAAAATCACTCGGGAATATAAAAATGTTACCAATATTCTTGAAGGGTTTGACAGTGAAAAACATTTTCTACCAATTGTAAAAGGCGGCAATACAAAATATTTAAAGCCAGAAGGTTGGTTTATGAATTGGAGCAGGGAAGCTGTTTTGCATTACAAAAAGGATAAAAAAGCACGTTTCCAAAACCCTCAATATTATTTTAAGTTTGGTGTTGGCGTTCCTATGATAAGTTCGTCAAGTATTACTGCTTCATTAATTGAAAACAAATTATTTGACCAGTCAATTGTTGGCATTTTTCCGAAAGACAAAAGTTTGACTTATTACTTGTTGGCATTTTTCAATTCACCAACTTGCAACAAACTAATCAGGACAATTAACCCATCTGCAAACAACCCAGCAAACTACATTAAGAAAATTCCATATATAGCACCAACAGACGTACAAAAGGCATCAATAAATTCAACTGTTCAAAGTATTTTAGAAAGTATTGCAACACAAGGACATTATGACGTGAATATTGAAAATACACTAAACAAAATCATTGAACAGATTTATGGCTTTTAGACAACACCCGACTGACCAAAACGAATAAGGATATGCGTACAACATGGGGTTTGGCAAAAGTGGGGCGGACTGAATAACAATCAACTTTTTGTAATTCTATGGGGCTTTTGTCCCAACTTGACGGAATTCTATTTCCCCACCTTCGCCAAGCCCTTGACGTTATCAATAACCCTATCGGCGACCTTGGTAATATCAAATTAACTGCAAAATTATACCGACCTCAGAAAATTTAAACAGTATGAAAAAATATTTTTTACTAATCCTCTTGATAACTTTTATGAACGTTGCATTTGGACAGACAGAAAAAATAGCAAGTAAAGCTGTTGCAGACAGTTTTGAAATGAATTATAATGCAGGCAATATTGATGCAATATTTTCAAGTTTCTCACCAGAAATGCAAAACGCTTTGCCACTTGACAAAGCAAAAGAATTTTTAATAGGGTTACAAAACCAAGCAGGAAAAATTACGAAAAGAAAATTTATAAAATATGAACAATCTTATGCTTCGTATAAAACAAATTTTGAAAGAGCATTATTTTCAGTCAATATTTCAGTTGACAATAGCTCAAAAATAAATGGGCTATTTGTAAAACCTTTTAAAGAAAATAATTTACCGAAATTAGTTCGTAACACAACAAAACTTATATTACCATTCAAAGACGAGTGGACAGTTGTTTGGGGTGGCGACACAAAAGAATTAAATTATCACATTGAAAGTGAAGCTCAAAAAAACGCTTTTGATATTGTAATAACCAATGTCAAAGGAAATTCATACAAGACAGACGGGAAAACTAATGAAGATTATTACGCTTTTGGAAAAGACCTAATTGCACCTTGTGATGGAGAAATTGTTTTGGTAGTTGATGGCGTTAAAGACAATGTTCCAGGAACTTTAAACCCTGTGTATGTTCCAGGCAATACAGCTATTATCAAAACACCAAACAACGAATATTTATTTTTTGCTCATTTCAAGCAACATTCAATAGTAGTAAAGCAAGGACAAAAAATAAAGCAAGGACAACTACTTGGACTTTGTGGAAATTCAGGAAATTCATCTGAACCTCATTTACATTTCCACATCCAAAATGTTGAAGATATGAATTCAGCCACAGGAGTAAAATGTTACTTTGAAAAAATACAAGCAAACGGACACACTAAAACAGATTATTCACCAATTAAAAAAGAAAAGATAAGCAACGAGAAAAAATAGATTAAAATATTGTTTGACATTTCAAATACAAAGCAATACTTATTAGCCATCAAAACACAGGTATTCTCCGCATCCGTAAAACAATTAATTGAAGTGCAGGATTCCGTTGTTCCTAATAACCATTTGAAGATCATCGATGGCACAGGCAAAGCATCACTTAGTAACCAGGATATAGTGTACGTTAAAAACCGAATACAGGCAATCGGAGTTTCCGGTAAAATTTCCATTCCGCGCAATGCCAAAATAATAGATGCTGCCGGCAAAACCATTATTCCGTGTTTGATCATGCTGGGTGAGCAATTGTTTTACGGCAACCCCTTTGAAGGAAACTACAAAGGGATACACATGACGTGTACCTGATACATTCTTATAGGATCAGCAATATTAGGGATGCATCCCTTGAGGTA
>JAYTGH010000473.1:0-11072 GCA_043733645.1 Flavobacterium sp.
ATGGAGTTGTAAAACTTGTTCCTGTACCAAGAGATGTTCCACCAGTTGGGTTTGCATACCAATTCAAAGTTCCCGCTGATGCTGTTGCCCCCAATGTTAATGTACCTGTATCGCAACGACTTGCTGGCGTTACACCCGTAACCGTTGGATACGCTGTTACCGTTATCATATTGGTAACTGTTTTAGTATCGTTCCCATTGAAATTAGCAGCTTGTAGTGTAACAGTATAGGTTCCGGCAGTATTATAAATTACTGTTGGATTCTGAACGGTTGAACTGTTTGGAGTTCCACCAGGCAATGTCCAAGTCCATGCACCAGGTACATTCGTAGAGGTATCAGTAAAAATTACCGATTGCCCTACACAGATGCTGGTCGCCGAAGCTGTAAAATCAGCAACTGGTGGTAACGTTGGACATATTGGTGCTGTTTTATCCAAAGAATAACCATCACCTGAGCCACCGAAATAAGCATAGAATTGCGGTGGAAAAGCACAAGTTGTAGTGCTTATTGTTTCAACTCCTGCTCCATCATTATTTCCTCCAAAATAGGCAAAGAAAGAAGGCGGTGTACCGCAAGCGGTAGCATTTAAAGTATCTGTTGCAGCCGCATCTCCACTTCCTCCTATATAGGCATAGAAAGATGCAGGCGTTCCGCATATTGTATTCATCATTGTATCGGCACTCGACCCATCATTACTTCCTCCAAAATAAGCATAAAATTGTGCTGGATTTGGACATGAAGTTGTACTCAAAGTTTGACTAGAAAAGCCATCGGAGTTTCCTCCTGAATATTGAGCATAAATCGATATATGTGCTAATAAGAATGTTAAGAATACAACTATTTTATATTTAGTTGTTTTCATCTAATTTGATTTTTTAAAATTGTTTATATATCATTTTAAAATACGATAGAATGTTTTTCTATGTACTTATCAAATCAGATAATTATCGAACACCGCGACCGCCAAATGTGTACGTTCTTGAAGCATCGGCTGTTGTTGACAATGTTCTATTAGATATCTGCTCATAGCCATATCCAATATAATCTCCCCAATTACCTCCTTTATATCCGGTTCCTAATGCAGTTGTAGCTGAAGGCCAAGTTGCTTGATTTGCTAATCCTGTAGCAGTAATCGTTCCATCTCCAAGCGTTCCGTTGAATGCTGAACCAGATGCATTTCCAAGAGAAACAACTCTTTCCCAAACGTTTCCTGCCATATCCATAACGCCGTAGTATCCAGCACCAGAAGATGCTCTTCCTGATGTACTTGTTGCGAAAATACCACATCTTAACGGCCCGTAAGCTGTACTTCCTGAATTTAATCCAGCAGCACATAATCCGTTTAAGATACTAGCGTAAGATTCATTTGGCTGTAAATTATTTGATGTTAATCCGTTGTGAACAGCATTAATGGTGGTAGTTCCCCAAACATATTCATTTGCTACACGAGCTAATGGTCCGCGAGAAATTTTCTCAAACTCCATTTCTGTCATCGGACGTAAAGCGGCCCAATCTAAATAAGCAGTTAAATCGTTCCAAGATAAATTATTCATGGCAATGTTCTGACCATCGTTTGTGTTATTTTCAACTCCAGGAGTAGCATCACAAGCATAAACTGCAGGAATAGCGTTGTTGTTTCCAGGAGTTAATATTCTTATTCCGTTTCTGTAATAATACGCCGCAAACATAGCATACGTTCCTACTACTCCAACTGGGTCATTTACTACGTGCGCCGCTTGTTGGTCATAAGTTAATGAGTTAAGAAAATCTACATATTGCTCTTGAGAGATTTCATATTTCATACTGTATAAAGCATTGTATCCCATTGGAAAAGTAGCCGGCGCAGCAACCGCAGCTCCACCAATTGTAGCTGCAGATAAACCGCCTGATTGTGAAGCAGCATTAACCGTAATACTATTAAAAGTTGAAGCAGCAGCACCATCGCCTAATTCATAAGCAGCTTGAGGTACGTTTACCATCTCAATTCCAAAAACTTTATAGTTATACGTTCCTGCAGGAATTGTCATTTTTAAAGTAATAGAAGTAGCTCCAATATTCCCGCCTCCTAATGCACTACGACGAATAAATACGCCACGACCATCAGTTACGGTATCAACCTGTAATGGTGAACCAGCAGTATGGTCTCCAGAAACTGTACTCAATCCTGCGTGCGCCCATAATCTTGTATTACAGTCTTGGTATTTAATAAATACCCAAACAGCATCCCAGTTAGCTGGAGCCACATTGGCGTTCCAACTGTTTTCCCAAGCAATATCGAAAGTAATGTTTGAACCCGATACCGAAGTGCCGGTAATCGTTAAATTGTTTGCTTTTGCATTAAAGCCAAAAACTAAAAACAGTATTGTTACTGCAAATTTCGAAAAATAATTTTTTGATGTCATTGTATTGATTTTTAAAAGTTATAAGGCAAATGTAGATTACCCTTTTACGCAAAAAAATACGACAGTTGTCGTATTTTTAGGTTGTTAAAAATGTAAGTAGCTTTAAATCAAATTATTGTTTTTAGCTTTTTGAATGGCTTCCAGTTTGTTGTGCACTTGTAGTTTTGTATAAATATTTTCTATATGTTTTCTAACTGTAGAAGGAGAAAGAAACAAATTATCGGCAATCACATTATAATTCAATCCTTTGCTTAGTTGTTCTAAAACCTCAACTTCTCTTGTAGTGAGTTTGATGTCTTCATCCGTTTTTTGTTCAAAATTAATTGGATTGCGCAACAGTTTCAATGTTTTTAAAGCTATTGATGGATTCATGGCTGCACCGCCATTTAAGGTTTCAATTATTCCCTGATGCAATTCTTTTGGATTGACTTCTTTTAGCAAGTAGCCATCGGCACCCGCTTTTATAGCATTGAAAATATTTTCATCATTATCAAAAACGGTCAGCATGATGATTTTGATTTGCGGGTATTTTGACTTAATGATTTTTGTGGCTTCAATACCGTTGCATTCGGGCATTTCAATATCCATAAGAATCAAATCGATGTTTTTATTTTTTTCTAGTTTTTGCTGTACATCATTGCCTTCGATAGCGGTAAATTTTAATACTAGATCATCAAAAAAAGATAGCTTTTCGGCAATAGCTTTTTGCAAAAAAACATTATCGTCAACAATCGCTATTCTTACAGACATATCTATATGGTTTTTAAATGTAATGAAACCGTTGTTCCCTTTTGTTTTAATGAAGTTACCGAAATTTCTCCGTTAATTTCCTTGGCTCTTTTCTTTAAATTATTTAATCCGTTGCCCGAAATAGTTTCGGCCGAATCAAATCCGTTGCCGTTATCAATAATTTCAATTTCATAACCTATATTTTCTTTACGAACATTTACTGAAATCTGGTTAGCATTGGCATGTTTCAGCGCGTTATTTATAGATTCCTGAATTATTCTGTAAATATTCATTCCTTCAATAGAACTAAAAACGGTATCTTCGAAATCGCCATGACAAACAAACTGAAAATCGATTCCCTGCGAAGCTATTTTGGCATTTTCTATAAAATTAGAAATTCTGGTTTTTAAATCCTCAAAGTTGATGGCATCTTTATTCATTGCCCAAATCGTATCGCGCAGTTCATAAATGGTTTCTTTGGTAAAAGAACTGATTGCGTTTAGTTTGTTTTCGAGTTTTTCGTCATCGATTTTAAAACCATATTTTAAATTGTCGACCGATGAAATAATAAAGGTAAGCTGCGCTCCGATATTATCATGCAAATCTCTCGAAATACGTAAGCGTTGTTCCTGCAATTTGTTTTGAGTTTCAATTTTCAGCAATGCATCTTTCAGTTCATTTTCCTTTTGAAGCTGATTTGTTTTTTGTTTTTGTATATTATAAAAAATAAAACCGATCAGAATGGCAAATATTGCCAATGAAAATCCACCTAGAATCCAGATATTTTTCTCGGCAATTTTGGCTCTTTGCAACAATATTTCTTTCTCTTTTAGTTCAGTTTGGTATGCTGTGTCTAATTCGGCCTGTTTGGACCGTATGTCTAGATTCATAATGCTGTCTTTGCACAACACATGGTTTTTATAGTTTAAAAGCGCGTTTTTAAAATCATTGTTTCTCTCATAAACATCTGACAACCCTCGGTAATTATCTTCCAACAATGATGGATAATTATTTTTTTTGCTCCACGTTACTGCCTTATTAAAGTAATTTATTGCTTCTTTATCGTTACCGATTTCCTTGAAATAAAAACCATAATAATTCAGATTTTCTGCAATGCCATACACATCGTTAATTTTCACACGGATTTGGTAGGCATAATCTAAAAGTTTCTTTGCTTCTGCTGGTTTTTTTTGCATCAGTTTTACCAAGGCTATTTTATTGGCGCTGTAGGGAATGCCGAGGTTGTCTTTTGTTTTTTGTTTTAAAAGCATAGCTTTATTGTAAAAAAACAAAGCGCTGTCGAGTTCCTTATTCATTTCTTTCAAAACGCCATAATTATCATAGATAGCTCTTAACTCGTTATCATCTGAAATAGATTCGGCTAGTTTCATTCCCTTTTGCATAGTGTACAACGCCATTTTCATATCACGGATTTTGAGCTGATACCCATATTCTGCGTAAGCATTTGCCAATTTATTTTTCATACCTAGTTTATCGTACCAACGAATGGCATTGAGCATGCAATCGGTATTTTTATCATATTTTCCTTGAAAATAATACACCAAACCTAAATTAGAAAAGGAATCGGCTATGCCTTGTGAATACTTTATTTTCTGGGCGTCAGACAAATTTTCGGTAAACCGTTGAACTGATTTTGAAGTGTTGGCAATTTTCACATCATACTGAAGATTGTTGATAGAATCAATTTGTTTTTCGGAAATGGCTTTTTGTCCCAACGCAAAATCACTCTTAAAAATCAGGAGTGTAAAAAGTATCGCTAAGCCTATTTTTATGCTATTCATCTGGAAAACTTTATAAATTAAGTGGTTAAAAAAAGTCCTTTTCAAACTTGATGATTTAACTTTAATAAACCACAGAATGAAAAGGACAACAATAAAAACAACCTAAGTTATTTTATGACAACTATCATTACCACTTGATAAAACAAATTTGATGACATTATTTGATAAAAAAAATACGGCAGATGCCTTATTTAAATCTGTAATCTAAAATCTGTCATTTCATTTCATTCTTCAATTTGATAATTATTTCTGTTGCTTCTTCATTTTTTTAATAGGATAAATATATTAAAAATGAGAAAATAACAGATTCGCACATTCATTTTCTTGAATATAATTTAGTTACTCTTGCACAGATTTTTTTTCGGAACAGCGATACTCTTTAAAACATTGCTTCCATCAGTAAATGAAATAAAGTATAGAATTTCATTTTTTTCGTCATAATAAGGCAATCCATCAAAATCTCCGGTATTAATTTTACTGCCTAGATTTATAGGTTCTGACCAATTTTTCCAAGTGTCATCCAAACGATAAGAAACATAAATATCGTAATCTCCAAAACCGCTAAACCCGTTGCTCCCGAACAACAATGTTTTTTGATCAGATAGTAATTGTGGCATTCCTTCATCATTAGCAGAATTGATTACTTTGCCCATATTTTGCAAGAAACCATAAGTCCCGTCTTCTTTTTGTTGCGCAAAATATAAATCGGTTCCACCTTGTGTAAAATCGGTTTCAATACCTACAATTAGGACTTTCGCATCAGCTGTAATCGTAGCGTCAGAAGTGTCTTCATAGTTATTGTATGCTGTAACTTTTATTGGACCTGCCGTTTCATAAGTACCGTTTTTTGATGAAAAAAGTTCATAGCCTGTCTCATTGGTTCCTTTGGTATAAGCGTTTCCGCCTTTTAACAAAAAATCAGTGCCGGCATATTCAATATAGTTATACATTGTGCCAGTATTTAAAGCTGTTTCTACTGTTTTATTGCCCCAGCTACCATCTCCTTTTTTTGTAAAAGAGTAAATCAATTCTTTGTCATTATCAACTGCTGTGATATACATTTTCTTGCCATCGCTGGTTATTGATGGATTTGTTGGTGTAATTCCCTCTAATGCCACTGTTGTTGATGGAATCAGTTTCTCAAAAGATTCGTTTGTATTTATAGTAGCTTCAAGCGGAGTTTCTGAATCTGAAATTCCAATAGCATCAATTTGCTTTTGTCCTGGCAGTAATGCAAAATTGAATTCTACCCTAACGGCAACAACACCTGAAACAGCACTTTCTAATATTGCGTGTTCAATTCCGGGATTGAGAACATCCGGTGCTTCCTGAATTTTTCTTCTCTTTTTTCTGTAATAGTATTTGCGGTCAGCCGGAATCGAAGACTGAAAAGTTGGCGTTTTATAATTTACTTTTCGAGACCAAACTGTTTCATATTTTCCTGAACCTGTATCGACCCCAATTTTTACCACACAACCCGCATTTAAGTTTTCAAAAACAGCCACTTGTTTTACCGTTTGTGGCTTTTCAAAACTTACTTCCACCCATTCATTTCCATTCAGTGCATTTTTTGGTGTCCAGGCATTTGGACTACTTCCGGCTACCGGAAAAACGTCTGGTTTGCCTAATATTCTTTTTATGCCAAACTGTTTTCCACCCAAATCAGATGAAAACTTAATCGCTTTATTTGCCCATTGCACTTGTTGCGCATTCACAGAAAAAAGAAAAAAGAGAAAGGAAAAAAGACTAAAAAATATTTTCATACAATAGCGATTAAAAAAGGACTGCAATCTTTAAATTACAGCCCTTTTGTTCAAACTAAAATCCTAATTATTTACTTTTATTTTCTCTACTTTTTTGCCTTTGAAAGCAAAAATATATTCACCATCTTCAGTAATATCGATACCATTTCCGTATTTTGGACTTCCTCCTTTTCCTTTAGATTCTACAGAACCTTTGGTTTCGCCGTTAGTCATATCAATTCCGTAGATGATGTTTTTGCTATTTCTTTGATCTCTTAAGAAATAATTATCGCCAATATGATAGAAATAATCAACTCCTTTTATTTTGTCAGAAGCATAAGCACGAGAACCGTCTTTTTTATTGTAAGCGGCTAATCCTTTTTCTGAAAGTACCACTACTCTATCTCCAAAATCAATTACGTCGCTTGCTTTTCCTACATTGGCATCATTGTGTTTAACATCAAACAATTGTTTTCCTGAAGCAATATCATACCCATAGAACTCATCGCCATCGCCTACAAAAACAGTTTTATCGCCGTCTAAAATTAAATCTGTGATGCGTTTATCAAATTTTTCTGAACGCCAGGCTGTAACACCTGTAGCATCGTCTAGTGCCAGAACACCATTTTTTTGATTTTTGTACTCCCAATAAATTTTGGCAACCATCTGATCTCCTTCTTTTTTATACTCTTGTACTTGAACTTTTCCCCCTATCTGTAACATTATTTTATTACCCGCTTTATAGATATTTGGCATACAAAAAGCACCAGTGATTTTCTCAGAAGCCCAAAGTAGTTTTCCAGAAGCTAAATCATGTTTTTCTACATATTTTGTTTTATCCCTTGTGCCTAATAATACCAAATAGACAGCGTTATCCGTAAATAGAGGGTCTGCAAGTGTTCTATAAATTTCTTTTTGACCACCTCCTAAAAATCCGCCAAGTCCTCCACCCTTATTCATATCATTTTCATAAGTAGCGTTCCAAAGTTTTTGTCCAGTCTTGTAATCATACACATTCAGTCCATCTAAATACAAAAATATTTTATCACCTTTAACCCATAAATCAATAATCGCTCTGCGGGTTACCAATTCTTTTTCAATTGTTCCTGTGAAGGTTGCATCCCAAACCACATCCCCATTTGCCGCGTTGATTCGAACTAACTGATTTTTAAAACCAGAAAACAAAGCGCCTAACGCCGTTGGTTTGAAATTCACCATAATGATTTCATTTCTCTTTGAATCATATACATATTTCCCAACACCACCTTTAAAACGATTGGTTTCCCAAACTTTCTCACCTGTATTTGCTTTTACCAAAATCACCGAATTTTTTTGGGAAATTAAAAATGCGTCAAGCTCACCAATGTATTTGACCGTTTCCAATTCGCCTTGATCAGTTCCTTCTAACGCTTTAGTACCTTTTGGAATTAGGTCTTGGTACAATTCAGAATTCCACAATTCTTTTCCATTGGCCAAATCCAAAACAGCAACTCTATCTGCTCCAAAACTTCTTTTATCAAAAAGGAATAAGTAACCCCCTTTATCTTTCCAGATTACGTATTGGTATTCAGAGTTATTGGTTTTGTTAGTGGTTATCTTTTTATAATCGCCACTCCAAATTACTTTCCCATCAGCATCTAAAACCGAAGACGAATTATCATCAGTTCCAATGATATATTGACCATCAGAGTCACACAACGCTAATCTTGAGGCTTTGTTGTCAAATTCAGATTCCCAAACGGTAGCGAAGTTTCCTGTTTTTTTCCCTGCTGCTGATTTACCTTTTACTTTATCTAAAAGTTTCCCAAATTGGGCATTTGCGGGTAATGAGCCTGCTATGACTAGCGCAATCATTACTAAAGTTGTTTTTTTCATTGTTCTTATTGTTTTTATTGTTAGGTTATTAAAATGTAGCGGTATAACGAATTTTATAGCGCTGTTGCTTTTGAAGTTTAAACTGGAATTTGTGTTGCAGAATATAATCCGACATAAAATTGATAAAGTCAATATTTTTGATGTCGCTATCTACTTTGAAAAAGGAAGAGACTTTCCCGTTTTGCACTACGCCAATATCAACAACCATAGTTCCTTTGATATCAGCATATTTTTTATTTTTCTTTTTTAAAAAATCAGAAGACTGAAATACTTCGTCTATTTCTTTGGTTACCGTTGCCGAAACCTCTTCCTCATCCGTGAGTACAGGTCTCTGAGTAAAGAGATTGCTCTGAGCAAAGGCATCACTAGTACACAGCATAAAAAATGTGAATACTAATGTGGTTTTTAGAATTTTCATGGTTTTAGGTTGTTAGTTTAATACAAATTTAAGACTAAAATCTATTAAGTAAATACGACAAATGCCGTATTTTGTTAAAATCGAAAGTGTGGAAATTTTTCTCGTAGTCTTATAATTTTGTCGTTAAGATTACTTAAAAACCTCTTATGACTATCAGAATCTGGATTGAAAGGTCGATGCGCTAATGCTTTTTGAATGCTGCAGACTTCTTCCATTGTTGCATGGTTTTCTTCCGAAATATAATTTTCAAAAAAGCGAACCCAAATATAATCTATCGCTGTTTGACTTGGATGCAACATGTCTTCGGCATAAAAACGATAGTCGCGAAGTTCGTCCATCATGATTTCGTAGGAAGGGAAATAATTGATAATTGATAATTGACAATTGATAATTTCATGGATTGCAGTTATCAAATGTGCTTTGCTTCGTTGGTTTTCTACAAAGCCGTCTTTGATATGTCGAACTGGTGAAACGGTGAATATAAAATGACAATTCGGATTGATTTTCCGGATTAAATCTATTGTATTTTGAATAGATTTTTCAATAGTTTCTACCGATAAAATTTCTTTATCAAATTGGCTTTGCGGCACTTTATGACAATTAGCTACAATTTTTTTTGATGATTTGTTTCGATAAACCCACGAGGTTCCGTAGGTAATGATGAGATGTGTAGATGTGGTTATTTGGTTATGTGCTGATTCGAGTAAGTCGTTAAGATTTGTCAAAAACTTTTCTTTATCAGAATGACTTAACTTCGAATGCACTTCGAAACAATGCCATAAATCGTTGTGAAAGAAGATGTCTTCATCAGTAAACTTTTGATTATTGACAACTCTCGAAACCATGTTTTCAATTGAAACCGGATTGAAGATTATCCCAAACGGATTGACTGTGTTTTGAAATTGAAAATAACTGAACTTCTCACCCATATTTTCGGCAAAACAAGAACCTATCGAAAAGATCTGAGAATCATAATTCATCGGATATTTATAATGCGATATTGGAACTTTGGTATTGAATTGCATAAAATATATGATTTGCAATTATTTGATGCTAATTCGTTTTGATTTTATTTGATAGTATGGTATTCATAGCTATTAAAAAGTAATAGAATGTAACTCAGGAAGTAAAAAAATTAATTACCTTTTTTTGTTTTTTCTGCTTCTATTTCTTTTTTATTGTTTTCAATAGATGCTTTTAATTCTGCTATTGAGTTGTCCGTGTCAGCTAGTTTTTCTTTAGTTTTCTCTAACTTTTTGATAAGCTTTTCCACTTTTCGCTCTTCTTTACTTGCGTCAGGTTGCCCGCCTTCATCATCAGTATAAACAGTTTTTTTGGTAGGTAAATTTTCTTTAGCCGTTTTAATTTGCATCTCTAAATCTTGGATTTCTGATTCAAACTTTTGTTTTTTATTTTCCTCTTTGGCTAATTTAGACTCATCCGTCATCATCCTAGACTGCATATTCATCATCATCATTTGTTGCTGCTGCTGCATCATATTTCGTTGATTTTGTTGCATTTGACGGTTTATCTGAGCCATAGGTGGACTATGAAATTGAGCCAATAAAAGCACTGGTATCAAAAGTAGTGTTGCTAAAAGTAATTTTGTTTTCATAGTTTTTGGTCTTTATTTTAAGGTTAGAAATCCAAAACTACACATTTTTGCTTTATAAAAAAATGAAAACCCTTTTCTTGACAGGGAAAAGGGTTTTCAGGCATAGTGTTTAATTTTTATTTATTTGAAATATTGAAAACATATTGTTATTCACTACGATCGACACAAAATGATTTGAAATCTGAATCTATCTATGATATCATAAAGTAATATAATCCCATTAGCGATTGCCTGACTTTTTATTTTCTACTTTTGCTACACAAATTTTAATCTTCATGAAACTACTATACGCTTATCTCAAAAAACATAAAATGCTTTTGTTTTTTGCGCTGTTAATGGCTGCAATAAACATTTGCTTCAGTTTATCCGACTCGGTAATTACCGGTAAATTGATGCAGGATTGTGGTGTTGGCATTGCTAAATACAAAGGTCAGGAACTAAATTTTATTAAATCGGTTGGATTCTGGCTCGGATTGTCATTGGGCGCAG
>JAYTGH010000474.1:0-4204 GCA_043733645.1 Flavobacterium sp.
ATGGCTCGACTTTGAAGAAGCAATTTTTGGTAAATCTAAAAAAAATCCTGATGAAATGGCAAGTTTGTACATTCATTTGGTTAATGATTTATCGTATGCCCAAACGTACTATCCAAAAAGCAAGACTGTTGTTTATCTAAATTACTTAGCTTCAGAGATTTATCAAAAAATTTATAAAACAAAACGGGAAGAAAAAAATAGGCTTATCTATTTTTTTAAAACCGAAGCTCCGTTACTGGTATATCAATATCGAAGGTATATATTGTATGCATTTGTTTTATTTTTTGCTTCTGTTGCTATTGGTGTTGTTTCGGCTAAATATGATGAAAACTTTGTCCGCCTGATTCTCGGCGATGGCTATGTAAACAAGACTCTGGACAACATTAAAGATGGGAATCCGGTTGCAGTTTATAAATCAGGAAGCAATTGGGGGGGATTTATTGGCATAACATTGAACAACCTTTATGTTGGCGTTCGTTGTTTTATTTATGGAATTTTTGCCGGAATTGGAACTTTTATGGTGCTTATTCAAAACAGTATAATGTTGGGTTCATTTCAATATTTTTTTTATAAAGAAGGTGTTTTTGGAAAAAGTATTAGAGGTATATGGCTTCATGGTTCGATGGAAATCTTCGGAATGGTTATAGAAGCTGCCAGTGGTTTTATTCTTGGCGCATCCATCTTATTTCCCAGAACATTTTCCCGATTAAATTCTTTTAAAATCGGAATGAAAGATGGCTTAAAAATATTCTTAAGTACTGTTCCGTTTACAATCGCTGCCGGGTTTATAGAAGGTTTTGTAACCCGCTATGCTATCGAAATGCCGCATTGGCTGAATATCATAATAATATTTGGTACTTTGTTTTTGATATCTTTCTATTTTCTAGTTTATCCGACAATTGTACATAAAAAAATAAATAACTAGTTATGTTTGAACTATTCAAAAAAAGAGATTTCAGTGATTATGTTAGTGATACTTTTCAGTTTTTTAGAGAAACCGGAAAACATTATCTGAAAAATTACTTCACAATTTGCGGGATACTGTTAATGGTTTTAGCGATTCTCTGCTATTTTTTATTTCAGCTATACTTTAATTTTTTCTTGAACTTTGGACGAACCAATAATAACTTTGCTTTCATCCAGAACTTTACAGAAAACAATATGGCTCTAATAATTATTGGTGCTGTCTTCATTTTTTTATTCATTGTTTTACTGAGTATGCTCACTTATTCAATTCCTGTTATTTATATGGATTTGTATGCTAAAAACAACGGAAATACTTTTGAAACGAAAGACATCTTAGCAAAATTTAAAGCTAATTTTGGAAGGATTTTGATTTTCTTTTTGGGATTAATTTTCATTGTAACACCATTATTGATTTTGGTATTTGTACTACTGGTTTTACTTTGCTTCATTATAGTTGGTATTCCTTTGCTTCTTTTCGCAATACCAACAGCAGTAAGTTGGATTACACTTAGTTTTTATGAATATCTCAATCATGAAAAGAGTTTCTTCAATGCACTTGGCAGTGGTTTTACCCATCTCAAAAATCAGTATTTCCCAAATGTTGGCTCGTTGATGGTTATGTATATCATTGTTCAAATTGCGATGTCAGTATTTACGATGTTCCCTTATGCATTCGGAATGGCATCCGTTTTAACATCAACTCGAAATGGTTCTGCTCATGAAGATGGTCTTTCAACCGTAAAAATTATGCTGACAATTGTTATGGTAGTTTCTATCTTAATGAGTTACATTTTAAACAATCTTCTATTAGTAAATCAAGGTTTGGTTTACTATAGCAGAAGAGAAAACGACGAAAATATAAGTTCTAAAGACTCAATAGATTTAATTGGTAGTGAATAAATTCCTTTTACTTTTTTGGCTTCTTGTTTCTGTACCAATTTGGTCACAGGATTCCGTGACTTTAGTCAAAACCCAAACTGTTAAATACACCGAAAAAGATATTTATATTGACAATGATACTATACTTTTTAAACCAAAATTTGATTCAGGTTTTAAACAAAAATATAAATCGAGTGAATTTCAGTATGAAGTAAAAGTTTCTGAAAAAGGCACTTGGGATCGATTTAAAGAATGGCTTGCTGCTTGGTTTAAGAAGATTTTTGGACTTTCTAGTATGGATATTTCTTCTAAATATGTTGAGTATACCTTCAAAACAATCGCGGCATTAATTGTCATATATGTAATTTATCTCATTGCGAAAATCATACTGAATAAGGAAGGACAATGGGTTTTTGGTAAATCAACCACGCGGAAAATTTACACCGATGAAGAAATTGAAAAGAATTTGATTCATGTAGATTTTGAAAAACTGATTCAGGAAACACTAACTAAAGGAGATAACAGGCTGGTTATCCGGTATTATTATTTGTGGATTTTAAAACGTCTCGCCGAAAAAAACATCATCGATTGGCATGCTGAAAAAACCAACAGTGATTATCTATACGAAATTCAGTCAACCGATTTAAGAAATGATTTCCAATACCTCTCATATCTGTACAATTACATCTGGTACGGAGAATTTGAAATGAATGAAGATATCTTTTCGAATGCCAAAAAATCTTTCGAAAAAACTTTAAAATCGCTTAACCGATGAGTAGAACACTGAAAATATATATCTTTTTTCTGTTTGTCCTCATTGGGTTCTGTATCTATTTGGATGCCATTAGTCCTAAACCTATTGATTGGAATCCAAGCTATGATTTGAGAGATAAAATCCCTTTTGGTTTATATGTTTTTGATAAAGAATCGGAGAAAATTTTAAGTCCAAATAAAATTAAAAAAGAAAGCAAAACGCTTTATGAATTTTTAGACCCCTTGTATGACTCAGATACATTGGTAAAGAATTATAAAATTGAAGGCACTATTCTGAGTATTTGCGATAATTACATAATTGATGACGAATCTACAAAAGAGTTATTTTACTTTGTTAGTCATGGCAATACGGCTTTTTTGAGTGTTCAGAATCTGCCAAAAATATATACTGATTCGCTGAAAATTGAAACCGAATCGCAATTCGATTTATCTAATAAAGTCGACTGCTGGCTTGCCAATTCAAGTCTGGGAAATCAAAAATACAGCCTTAATCAAGGTGCGGGAAGCTTTTATTTCTCAAAGATTGACACGCTCACTACTACGGTTTTGGGCTATCAGGGAAGCGACAAAAAGGAATATGTCAATTTCATAAAAGTTCCTTACAAAAACGGAGATTTTTTCATCCATCTGCAACCTACTGCGTTTACGAATTATCATCTATTAAAAGACAATCATGCCGAATATGCTGAAAAAATATTAGCTTACATGCCAAAAGGAAACATCTATTGGATGGTAAAAGAACAAAATGGTCTGATTGAATCCGATTCACCATATAGATATATTTTAAGTCAGCCGCCATTGAGATGGGCATGGTATTTATTTTTAATCGGAATTATAACTTTTATGATTTTCAATGCCAAAAGGAAACAGCGAATTATTCCGATAATCAAACCTTTATCTAATACAACTGTTGATTTTACTAAAACTATCGGAAATTTATATTATCAGGAAGGGGATCATCAAAACCTAATCGACAAGAAAATTATTTACTTTCTGGAAAGAATCCGAAATGAATACTTAATAGAGACCACCGTTTTAGATGAAAACTTCGTCAAAAAATTACAGGCAAAAACCGGAAAAGAAATAAAAGATATTGAACACTTGGTATATATGATAAAACAGCAGCGAAAAAGCTATAATCTAAGTATAGAAAGTGATTTAATCGAAATCAATAATGCAATAGAAAAAATTATCAACTAATGGAAAACACAGAAAACTTCGAAAGCAATGAAAATGTAAATTTTCAGTCAAGAATAAACCTTGAACCTCTTCGCGAAAGCATCGAAAAAATAAAGGCAGAAATGGAAACCGTAATTGTTGGTCAGCACAAAATGATTGACCAATTGCTCGTATCAATTTTAGCCAACGGACATGTTTTAATCGAAGGCGTTCCCGGTGTTGCCAAAACCATGACTGCCAAAATTGTTGCCAAAACCATTTCGGTTGACTTTAGCCGTATTCAGTTTACACCCGATTTAATGCCTTCGGATATTTTGGGAACTTCGGTTTTTGATTTAAAAAAATCAGAATTCGAATTCAAAAAAGGGCCAGTGTTTTCTAACTTAGTTTTAATTGATGAGATAAA
>JAYTGH010000475.1:0-25945 GCA_043733645.1 Flavobacterium sp.
CTTTGAAAAGCTAATAATCGAAAAAAACAAATTAGAAAAAGAAGTTACCGATTCGAATACCGGAAAGACAGTAATACAAAAAACCTATTTCCCATATGTGTTGTATAACTTTGTTGAAAGAGAGTTTATCTACACCTTTTCAGGCGGAAAATGGAACAAGCAAACCAAAGCGGATATTGCCAATCCATCAGATAAAATGTCGGTATATGAACCAGCAATAAACCTAATTTTAACCAACTAAACGACAAAAAGGCTATATTTGCGGGTTATAAAATAAAAAATGAAAGAAATTAAGAACATTTCGCGCTCAAGAGCGCAAGAATCGTCGGCAGCTATCGAACGATTGTACATTACCATGAGGCATTTATTCAACAGAGGTTTCTATAAGCCAATGGGTGTTTCAGGAGAAACTTTAAGAGAAGCCTTGCTTTCTCTACGACCTGAAATTTACGGAAGTATTGCAGAAGAAAAAGTAGAATTAAGTGGTTTACTTTATGTAATAGAAAGACTTCCTGTTGGCATTGAAGAATGTCGTTTTATCAATTTAACTTCAGACGAAGGCTATTCCAAATCACAATTCAAACCAATTGTTCCGCCTAAAAGGAGAAGAAATTGTTATCGAATTGATGACGAGCAAATGAATGTGGAAATCACACGTGGACGCTCAGATATTTATGATATTTTAACGCATTTGACGTTTATTTTTATCGAATCACATAAGATAAAAAACAGAGTTTTATTAGACGAAATTGAAGTAGAAGTAACCCGTGATTGGGAAAAACTAGGCGAAACCGTTTTACAAAACAAGAAGCTCACTTTGGTCGAAAAAGAAATTGCCATATCTCATGCGGCTAATGTTTTAGGCAGAAGCTTTTCGGAAGTATTAGACATTTACGAAGATTTTGCCACCAAAGAAAAACCAGATCGCTTCCTGCATGTGATTTATTGGCTTGGAAAATTAGCCATTGAGGAAGTTGTTGAGAACAACAAAAGAACGATTACGTTTAGTCCAATTTTGAGAGAAAGGTTAGGACATCATATACATGGAGAAATTTGGGCAAACAACATCAAAGAAGTTTTGAAAGCCAATAATCTTCTCGAAAGACCGATTCATGTAATTAGTGCCAATATGCATAGTGTGATGAATTCGATTTTTGCGACGACTGTCTTGAAAACTATCCCGAAGTATCGGGACAAAGACAAATCCGATTTCTTTATTTATGAAGAATTAAGTAAATCGGGCGCTAATGATGTTCGTAACAAAGTTGAAGATGTTGCGCTAAAACAAGGAATGATTTCACTTCCGGACGATGCTTCAGGAACCAACATTGATGTTCAGATATTTGATACAGCCAAAATAGATTGGGCCAAAACCAGTTTTCCAAAAGCGAAAGTTGGCAAAGAAAGTCCGGTCTTAATCGTAATGGATTATGCATTTGGCGAGCAGGCATTTGAAACTATTGACGAATTATTGAAACCATACAAAGAGGGAAAAAACAGAACGTTCATGAATGTAGAATCGGTTTCGATAATGGGAAAAGCCGGAATTTTGGAAGGCGGAAAAGGCGATATCATGATTCCATCAGCACATATCAATGAAGGAACAGCAGATAATTACCCGTTTGAAAACGAATTGACAGCCGAAATGTTTGAAGGAAACGGAATTCCCGTTTGTACAGGACCAATGGTTACCGTTTTGGGAACATCGCTTCAGAATAAAGATTTGTTGAAGTTTTTCCACGAATCAACCTGGGAAGTAATCGGGCTTGAAATGGAAGGGGCTTATTATCAGAAAGCCATTCAATCGGCATCAAAAATCAGAAAAAGTATTCCGGAAGATGTTAAAGTTAGATATGCTTATTATGCTTCTGATAATCCATTAGAAACAGGAAGCACATTGGCCTCCGGAGGTTTGGGAACAACAGGAGTGAAGCCTACTTACCTGATTACCATTAAAATATTAGAACAAATTTTTAACGTAAAATAATTATTTTTTTATGAGCGCAACACCTCAAAATAATGACAATCAAGAAATTGATTTATCACAAATTTCTATGAAAATAGGGAACTTTTTTGAAAATATTTCAACGAGTATTTTTAAAGGGATTCTGTTTTTTAAAAGAAACATTCTTTGGGTTGGAATATTATTCATTCTTGGTGCCGGATTGGGATTCTATCTTGACAGAACTTCCAAAGTATATGATAATCAAGTCATTTTGAGCCCAAACTTTGGTTCAAATGATTATTTATACTCAAAGGTAGAGCTTATCAAATCTAAAATAAAAGACAGAGACACTGTATTCCTAAAGAGTATTGGACTTAAAAACACTCAAAAACTTATAAATATTGAGCTTGAGCCTATTGTTGATGTTTATAAATTTATTGACAATAAAGCGACCAACTTCGACTTAATAAAATTAATGGCCGAAGATGGTGAAATAAGTAAAATTGTTAAGGACAACATGACTAGTAAAAATTATCCTTTCCACTTATTAAAATTAACTACCATAAAGGCACTTCCAACGGACGATATTGTTAACCCGCTTTTAAATTACTTAAATGACTCAGAATATTTCAAAACAAATCAGAAGGGATATTTGAACAATGTCAAAATTAAAATGGCAGAAAACGACTCTATAATCAAACAGATAAACGGAGTTTTAAACAATATAATAAATACGACAGGCAATCCAAAAAGTAGCAGTTTGGTATACTATAATGATAATATGCAATTGAACGATATTATTAAAACAAAAGATGCCTTAGTTACTGAGCAGGGTACACACCGATTGGAATTAATAAATTATGATAGGGTTGTTAAAGATATAAGTATTGTTATCAATGTTAAAAATTCAACCGGGACAAACGGAAAAATGAAGTTAATCCTTCCGATCTTATTTTTAGGATTATTTATTATCATAAAGATATTTATGTCTTTTTACAGAAAACAATTAGCAAAATCTAAAGCATAATCACAATGAAAGGAATTATTTTAGCTGGTGGCTCAGGAACTAGATTGCACCCACTGACTTTAGCGGTGAGCAAACAGTTGATGCCGATTTATGATAAACCGATGATTTATTATCCGTTATCAACTTTGATGTGGTCTGGGATTAATGAAATTTTAATTATATCAACACCACATGATTTACCATTGTTTAGACAGTTATTAGGCGATGGAAAAAGTTTAGGTTGTCGATTTGAATATGCCGTTCAGGAAAATCCAAATGGTCTTGCAGAAGCATTTATTATTGGGAAAGAATTTATCGGTAACGACAAAGTTGCTTTAGTTCTTGGGGATAATATTTTTTACGGAACAGGTCTTTCAGATTTGTTATTAGCGAATAATAATCCGGATGGCGGAATCATTTATGCCTACCATGTTCACGATCCGGAACGTTATGGTGTTGTCGATTTTGATACAGACGGAAAAGTTCTTTCTATTGAAGAAAAACCGGAACATCCTAAATCAAATTTTGCCGTACCGGGAATTTATTTTTACGATAATGATGTGGTAGAAATCGCTGCGAATATTGCACCAAGTCATCGAGGAGAACTTGAAATTACAGATGTGAATAAGGAATATTTAAAAAGAAGAAAACTTAAAGTAAGTATTCTTGACCGAGGAACAGCTTGGCTTGACACCGGAACATTTCAATCGTTGATGCAGGCGGGACAGTTTGTTCAAGTAATAGAGGAACGTCAAGGATTAAAAATCGGAGCCATCGAAGAAGCAGCATTTAGAATGGGATTCATTGATGCGAAACAGTTAGAAAAATTAGCCCAGCCACTTTTAAAAAGCGGGTATGGCACACATTTACTTAGTTTGATTTAAGACATGAATTTTATCGCAACCAAGCTCGAAGGCTGTTTTATCATTGAACCAAAAATCATCCTTGATGAACGGGGTTATTTTATGGAAAGTTTCAACGAAAACACTTTTCAAAAAGCATTAAATCAACAAGTTCATTTTGTTCAGGACAACCAATCGTATTCCTCCAAAGGTGTTTTGAGAGGATTACATTATCAAACAGGCGAACATGCTCAAGCCAAATTGGTTCGGGTGTTACAAGGAGAAGTTTTAGACGTCGCTGTTGATATTAGGTCGAACTCTCCAACATTTGGGCAATATGAAGCTGTAGTTTTATCAGGAGAAAACCAAAAACAATTTTTTGTACCAAGAGGGTTTGCCCACGGATTTTTGGTGTTGAGCGAAACCGCCACTTTCTTTTACAAATGCGACAACTTTTATAATAAAGAATCAGAAGGCGGAATCAGTTATAATGACAAAACAATTAATATCGATTGGAATTTTCCAACAGCCGAATTAATTATTTCCGAAAAAGATAAAGTGCAACCCAATTTAGAAAATGCTAAAAAAGCATGGTAGTTTTAGTCACCGGAGCCAACGGACAACTAGGTCAAAGTCTGCAATTTATTGCGCCAAATTATCCTGAACTTCATTTTGTTTTTTGTTCTTCATTAGATTTAGATATTTCTAATTTAGAAAATTGCCAGTCAGTTTTTTCTAAAATAAAGCCCAATTATTGTATAAATGCCGCAGCTTATACGGCAGTTGATAAAGCTGAGAGCGAACCCGAAAAAGCGAATTTAATCAACGTTATAGGCGCAAGAAACTTAGCTGAAGTTTGTAAACACAATTCAACTATTTTACTTCATATTTCTACCGATTTTGTTTTTGATGGTAATGCTTCAAAACCTTACACAGAAAATGACATTCCAAATCCGACAGGTGTTTACGGACAAACTAAATTAGACGGAGAAAAAGCCATTCAGGCTACTTTTGAAAACTATTACATCATCAGAACGTCATGGGTTTATTCACAATTTGGAAATAATTTTATGAAAACTATGTTGCGCCTGGCTTCCGAAAGAGATTCGGTGTCTGTAGTGAATGACCAAATAGGAACGCCAACAAATGCAGTTGATTTGGCCAAATGTTTAGTAAAAATAATTACTTCGGACTTCGAACTTCGAACTTCCAACTTCGGCATTTACAACTTCAGCAACGAAGGTCAATGCAGCTGGTATGATTTTGCAAAAGAAATATTTGAAATCAATAACATTACTATCGATTTAAAGCCAATTCCAACCACTTTATTTCCTACGCCAGCTCAAAGACCAGTATACAGTGTTTTAGATAAAACCAAAATCAAGAGTACTTTTGGGCTTGAAGTTTTGGGAGAAATTAAAAATTGGGAGGAGAGCTTAAAAACTGTAATTTTTCCGTTATAACAGAAAAATAACCTGTAATTTTTCCATTACAACGGAAAATGAAGTATTTTTGTTTAAAAAAAATGATTCAAAGAACAATCATAGAAAACATTAAACAAGAATTTTTTCAAAAAAAAGCAATAGTTATTCTTGGCGCTCGTCAAGTAGGCAAAAGTACTTTACTTAAAAGTTTATTGCAAGATCAAGAAAAGGTTTTGTGGCTAGATGCAGAAAACGCAGATGTATCTTTGATTTTTGAAAACGCAACGGCTACTAGATTAAAATCTTTTTTTGAGAACAATAAATTTGTAGTTATTGATGAAGCTCAAAAAATAGATAATATAGGGAGTAAACTTAAACTAATTACAGATTATATTCCGGAGATTCAAGTTATAGCAACAGGTTCAAGTGCTTTTGAATTGCGAAATAAACTAAACGAGCCGTTAACAGGAAGAAAATTTGAGCATAAATTATATCCGTTGTCGTTTATAGAAATGAAAAACACTATTGGATTACTTGAAGAAATCAGAATGGTGCCACACCGATTGGTTTTCGGATATTATCCCGAAGTGGTTACTACTCAAAGTGGGGAGGAAAAAATATTGAGACTACTTTCAGACAGTTACTTGTATAAAGACATTTTGATGTTAAAAGGGGTTAGAAAGCCCGAAAAAATGAAAGAATTGCTCAAGGCATTGGCTTGGCAAATAGGCAGTGAGGTAAATTATCATGAATTGGGTAATTTGATTGGTTTAAAAAGCGAAACTATCGAAGAATATATTCATTTACTAGAACAATCGTTTGTAATTTATAGATTGAATTCCTTTCACACCAACCATCGAAACGAAATTAAAAAAGGAAAAAAAATATACTTCAACGATTTGGGAATTCGTAACGCTATTATTAATGATTTTTCGGCATTTGAAACCCGAAAGGATAAAGGAAATTTATTCGAAAATTACATGATTAACGAAATTATAAAAGACAGCGAATACAACGAAAGATTCGAAAAATTTTATTTTTGGCGTACCAATGAACAACAAGAAATAGATTTGATAATCGAAAAAAACGGACAATTAAAAACCATAGAAATAAAGTGGAATGCTAAAACTAAATCGAATTTACCCAAAACCTTTTCGAATAAATACCCAAACACTCATTTTGAAGTGATAAATTCAGAGAATTTTTTCGAAAGATTTTTGTAAACCTTTACTTTTTCGGAATGCAATTCCGAAAAAGTAATAAGTCTTAAAAAAATGAATACTGATCAGGAAAAACCCAAAATCAAAAACGGCTTCCCAAGTACGGGGAAGCCGTTTCATCAAATGGCTAAAACAAATAAAATAACAATCAAAAATTAACCCGAAACCGAAGTGGTCACTATATCACTCCAAAGCCCTACTTGCTGATCGCTAAACAAATACATGGCCCTGTATTTCCAAACGGCACTTTCTCCTTGTGCAGGCAGAGTAGAATTATCTATAAAATTGGGGCGTAAGTCTTTGTCTAACATTACAAAGCCCGAACCGCTATCTTTTTCAATCACGATACCCTCAAACTTTCCTTTTTTCCAATCTAGATTTACTTTTCCACCTCTTGTCACCACCTTTAAAGTAGGTTGAGCGCTATCTAAATCTAATTTTTGACTAGCAGTAAGTTCAATTCCTAGATTTTGACCAATAGCTGCCGTATAGTTTTGGTGGGCTTTTATGCGATTGACCAAAGTTGCAAATCGAAACTCAATACCTTGCGCAACGGCAGTGGGCATAGTGTCTAAAACAGGAGCGTTTGGAGCCGTGTTGTTTGTAATGTTAGTAGCTCCTTTTCTGGCAATGGTTTTAAAAGAAGTCCAATTGCGTTTATGGGTGTCCACTTTTTCAACGTTGGCTACTATCCATTGAAAAAAGGCAGCGTCATTTTGCGCTGCTGTTACTTCGTTGGCAGTAAGCCCAAAAAGAGCTTGATATTCCCCAACTTTACTACCAAAATTGCCGATTTGAACGGCAAACTTTTCATCGTTTGTTTCTAAATAACTACTCATACATAAAAAATTTAAATTAATAAAAGGGTTAAAAATGAGTAATGTTCACCATAACTGTTTTTTTATTGTTTATTTTTATAGATAACGCTAATAATTATAAATTATTATTTATATAAAAGTTAAATTTTTGATAAATATCTAAAAACTAGTACTTTTTAAAATCATTCTTGAGCCTTTAAAACCAATTTTTAAGGGCTCAAGAATCACTCTTGAACCTTTAAGAATCATTAAGCAAGACTTAATATTGATTCTTTACCGCTCAAGAATCATCCTAGAAGGCTCAAGAATCATTTTAGACTACGCAAGAATTATTTTTGAAGATACAATAAGCATTCTAGAAGACGCATGATTCATTTTAGATTGCCCCAAAATCATTTTTGAAGGACAAATAGTAAGAATTTCTTTGATGGATAGAAGCATTTTAATAGATTTACAAGAATTTTAAAACGGACATTTACCTAATTTAAAACACTGTTTTTTTGATACGACCAATATCAAAAGTACTTTTGGTCCCGAAGTTTCGGGAGAAATCAAGAATTGGGAAGAGAGTTTAAAAGCATACCATTATGAGCCAAACAAAAAACATATACTGCTTAACACCCGTTTATAATGATTGGGAAAGTTTTGTTATTTTGGTTGATACTATCCAAAGAGTACAAGAACAGCAGAGTAATTTATCTTTTACAATAGTTGCCGTTAATGATGGTTCTTATGAAGAGAGAATCGAAAACAAATGCAATATTCCAATTACGGTTTTAAATTTAAAAGTGAATATTGGTCACCAGCGTGCCATTGCTGTAGGCTTACAATATATTTATAACGAAATCAGCAATTATGATTATGTGGTGGTTTTAGACAGTGATGGAGAAGACAAACCCGAAGACATTACGCTACTTCTTGACAAGGCAGAAAGTCTAAAAAGCACTAAAATAATCTTTGCGCAACGAAAAAAAAGACAGGAATCACCACTTTTCAAAATCGGGTATTTCTTTTATAAAAGTCTGTTTCAGGTGCTTACCGGACAAAAAATCAACTTCGGAAATTTTAGTATAGTACCCAAAAAACTTTTGGGCAAAGTAGTGCATCAAAATAACATTTGGAATCACTATTCGGGAGGAATTATTCAATCAAAAATTCCGTTTGACAAGGTTTTATTAGATAGGGGAAAGCGATACCAAGGAGTCTCAAAGATGAATTTTAACAGTTTAATCATTCACGGATTGAGCTCGATTGCGGTTTATTTCGACTTTCTTTCCTTGCGAATTTTGAGGTATTCACTCTACGGAATAGTGATTTGTTTTATCTCGGTTATCTACATCCTTTGGCAAAAGATTTTTACCGATACCGCCATACCAGGATGGGCATCAAGTCTAATACTGATTATTTCTGGAATTATTTTGCAGTTGTTTTCGGTTACATTAATCGTACTGTTATTGCAATTAAGTTCTAGAAAAAACATCAGTGCACCTAATCCAAAGATTTATTTAGATTTTATAGAAAGCAGAGAAATCAATTAAATAATTATGAAAGCAAAACATTTCGTCAAAGAGCATAAATTTTTATTGCTAATATTATTTTTAGCCGCTGCATTACGATTCTACCATATAGATTTTCAAAGCATTTGGCTAGATGAAATTCACACTATGAATGAAGCAAACCCTAAAGTTGGTTTTCTTGATTTGTACAATATCATAATTTCTGGTGAGCAAATGCCTCCATTTTACTTTTACTCGTTGTATTTTTTATTCAAAGTTTTTGGTTATACAACCTTTGTGGCAAGAATATACTCAGCAATTATTGGGGTAGTTAGTATTTTCTCTATTTACTTATTGGGGAGAGAAATCATGAATAAGAGAGTTGGATTGATTGCCGCTTTGATACTAACGGTCAACCCTTTTCATTTGTATTACTCACAAGAGGCCAGACCGTATATTTTTCTGTTTCTGTTTACAGCATTAGCTTTTTACTACATAATAAAGTTCATAAAATCACCAAATAGAAAAAACGCATTGTATTACGGGCTGTTTGCGGCATTAATGCTTTATTCTCATTTCTTCGGACTGTTTGTTTTGTTTGCCCAATACCTTATTTTATTACTGTTTTTAATACTTTCAGAAAAAGGAAAGAAAAAGCAATTCTTTTTAAATGCATTTGTTTCGGGAATAATAACATTAGTATTATTTATACCAGCTATAAAGATATTTATAAAAGTTTCTGAGATAACCCAATTTTGGATTCCGGCACCAACGTTAGATGTTTACACTTTGATTTTTAAAGAGTTTTTTGGAAACTCAGAAACCGTATTGGCTTTACTGAGTCTATTATTTCTATTTTACTTTATAAAACTATCAAAAGAAAAAGACACACCAATCACTTACGATTCAATTATAAATAACAAAATGATTTTCAGTTTTGTTATTCTGATTCCAACAACTGTTGTTGTGCTATTGATTCCGCTTATCCGCTCTTATTGGTCGATTCCGATGATAATCAGCAGGTATTTCATAACAGTTTTACCAACAATAATCATCCTGATTTCAATAGCCATTTATCAATTTAAAAACAAGCTATTACAATTTGGAATTTTAGCACTTTTTGTAATTTTTTCACTAACGGATATTGTAGTGGTAAAGAACTATTACATGGGTGTAAGCAAAGCACAATTTAGAGAATCAACAAATTTTATCATCAATAACAATTCAAAAAAAGAGCCTGTTGTGAGTAGTTTAGGATGGTATATGCCTTACTTTTTAAAGAATGATAAGGTTAATTACGAAATAGTTGATAAAACCCTCGATGCCTATATTTCAGAAATCCAGCAAGACCCCACTAAAATTAAACCTTTTTGGTTTACGGATGGATTTGGAAGAGACTATAAACCTAGTGAAGCAACACTAAAGTTTATTAATGATAATTTTTATATTGATAATAATTATGATGGATTTCAGGCATGGTCAAAACATTTTATTTTATTAAAAGATGTTCCAACTACTATTGATATCTCAAAATTTAAAGAATTAAAACAAAACAATGGTGATGCTGTTTTAATGAATATTGATACTTTTGAAAACAAAGAAGGAAAGGTTACAATTTTGGGCTGGTCATTATTTGAAAAGCAAGATGCTACAAAAACCCAAATTGATGTGGTATATATCAAAGATGGAAAAGCAACCCGACTGTTAACGGAAAAAGTAGTTAGAGCCGATGTTACATCATTTTATAAAAACGAGTTTAATTTTGATAATAGCGGATTTAAATCTACTTATGACACCTCTAAATTAGAACCAGGAAAATATCAAATAGCTGTATATTTGATAAATAAAGAAACGAAAAAAGAAGGACTAGTTTTAACAGACAAGTTCGTAGAAAAATAGAAAAGAAGATTATGAATTACGAAGATAAATCTGCGGATTATTATTCTAGTATTAGAACTGAATTAATAGCACTTTTTGATGAAGGTAAGAAAGGGCTTAAAGTACTAGAGATTGGTGCAGCATATGGAGAAACTTTATTTTATCTAAAAGAAAAAGGAATCGCAAAAGAAGCCATCGGTATCGACCTTTTTGAAGACAAGAACAAAGAAAATTACAAGAAAATAGATCGTTTTATTTTTGGAAACATAGAAGAAATTGATTTCCCTGAATTTGAGAATTATTTTGATGTCATTTTGCTGCCTGATGTTTTAGAACATCTTATTGAACCTAAAATTACACTTGCTAAAGTTCATAAATACTTAAATAATGACGGGCAAATGATTGTGAGTATGCCTAATATAAGACATTATTCGGCATTAATAAAAATATTTTTCAAAGGCGATTTTAGTTACGAAGAAAGTGGTATTTTTGATTATACGCACAGAAGATTCTATTGCAAAAAAAACATAAAAGAGTTGTTAGAATCTTCAAACTTCAAAACACTTAAAATAGAAAGTTCAATCAAAAGATACAAAGGACGTTCAGCTGTAAAAATCTTTAATAGAATAACCTTAGGTGCTTTTGAAGAATTTTTTTCTTATCAGTATTTTTTTAAATTAAAAAAAGCATAATTTTGCCAAAAAAGTGATTAAAATGAAATCAAAATTAATTATAGCAAGTTTAGTATTATCAGTTGCATTGTATTCATGCAAAGATGAAAAGAAAACAGAAGCAGCAAAAGTTGAAGATAAGCCACAAACTTTTGATGTTACATTAAATATGGTTGTAAAACAAGATGATAATTTTCAGCTGTTTTATACGGATGAAGCTACTCCAGGGTTTGATGAAACAAAAACATTATGGGTACCGGTAAAAGGTTCAGATAAGGCACAAGATATTGTTTTTAAATTACCACAAGACGTAATTCCAACAAACATAAGAGTAGATTTAGGGAACAATGCGAAGCAACTTCCAATGAAAATCAATGATTTCAAAATGACTTATTATGATAAATCATTTGAACTAAGAGATACTTTAATCACAAGAAACTTTGTAATTGGGGAACAGTTAATCTACGATAAAAAGACATCAACTTTAACTCCAAATCAAGGAAAGGCTAGCATTTATGACCCATTGTTATATCCACAAGATAATTTAAAACAAGAAATACAAAAACTGGTTAGATAGTATTTTTTCAAAAAAACAATAAAAAAGTTACTTCAAGAAAGAGTAACTTTTTTATTTTGAACCAAATCCCAATATGGATATAAAGTCACAACAATTCAGAAAAATTATTTCATCATCCGGAGTAAATTTTATTTTTAGAATTTTTGGACTTGGAACTTCATTCCTTACTTCTGTTTTAATCACACGCTTTTTTGGAGTTGCCACTTTTGGAAACTATTCGCTAGTTTTTGCGTTGTCACAGCTTATTGCCCTTTTTTTTACTTTAGGAATTCCCAATACGCTGATAAAAATTATTGGCAACCAAAACCTAAATTTTTTACAAGCCAAAAGGCTACTGATTAAAGGATTAAAAGGCTCATTAGCATTTTCGATCATTCCGGCACTGTTTTTTTATTTTGGTAAAGACTCGTTATCAGCAACCTTATTCCACAACACCGAATTAATCAACTACTTTTTAATAGCGGCAATCTCAATTCCGTTATTTATAGTCCATGAAATCTTCCTCTATTTTTTGATTGCTACCAAAAATTTCATGAAATACAATCTGTTTATGTTTGTTATCCCGAACATACTCTTAATGGCATTCCTCTGTTTGTTTTACTATACAGATAAGAACAATTACTTTACATTCATAGCTTTTGCTATTGCCATTCTGTTAACAGTTTTATTAGAAGCGTTTACCATTTTTGAATTAAAGCCTCAAAAAGAAACCAGTCCAATATCAACAGTAGCACTAATCAAAACGGCATCGCCATTACTTTTTAGTGGTTTATTTATGTATTTACTGAATTATACCAATGTGATACTATTGGGTATAATGGCAAACGACGAGCAGGTAGGAATCTATAATATTGCCTATAAAGTTGGAAGTATTGGCTTTTTGGTGATAGTTTCTGTAAGCACCATCATCACACCAAAAATGGCCGAGCTTTATGGTCAGGGCAACATAGAGCAGTTAAAAAAGCTCACCCATAATTCTACACGACTTATTGCTATTTTGTCCATTCCGATAGTTTTGGTATTAATTATTTTTAACAAATATATTTTGTCCTATTGGGGAACCGAAGTTGTTGCCGGCGGCCCAACTTTAATTATCGTGTCGATTGGCGTGCTTTTTAGCGCAATTGCAGGAAATGTTGACCAAATATTAAACATGACAGAGAACCAAAAGGTTTTAAGAAATATAACCATTTTCAGCTTCTTTGTCAATTTGGTTTTAAGCTATGTCCTAATTCCAAAATACGGAATCGAAGGTGCCGCCTTGTCAAGTTTATTTACCAATGTTTTGATTAACTTGCTTTGTCTTTATTACATAAAAAAGAAATTGGGATTTTATACTTTATTCTAAAATGGAAATCGAACTTTCGGTAGTAATTGTTAATTATAACGGAGCAAAGTATTTTAAGAAATGCCTTGATTCATTATACCAAAACTTAGCAGGAATAAATTTTGAAATAATCATACTTGATAATAATTCGAGCGATAACAGCAGTGATTATATTGAGGAAAACTTTCCAGAAGTTACATTAATAGAATCAAAAACAAATCATGGTTTTGGCAAAGGAAACAATGAAGCTGTAAAACATTCAAAAGCGAAATATCTGCTATTGATAAACAACGACACCATTGTTTTAGACAACTTAAAGCCTGTTCTTAATTATCTAAAAGCGGAGGAAAACATTGGTGTGGTAGGAATAAACATGTTGAATGGAGAAGGGAATTATATTCCGGCAGCAGGAAATTTTCCAACAGTTGCCAATTTATTTCAAATGAAAAAACTTCTGGAAATAAGTAATGAATTTAAAAAAGGCAGCTTTTCAAAAAGTTCTTATGAAGTTGATTGGCTAGGCGGTTCTTTTTTAATGTTGCCCAAAAGTATTTATGATAAAATAGGCGGTTTTGACGAAGACTATTTTATGTATGTTGAAGATGTTGATTTTTGTAAAAAAATAGCCGACACAGGCTATAAAAGGGTTTTCCTTCCCGATTATAGTTATGTTCATTTTGTTGGTTTTACAAAGTCAAAAAATCCGATGCTGATAAAAGGATACGAGATTTACGTTTCAAAACATTACAGTGGTATTAAAAAACTATTGGTTTTAACGGCACTAAAAATAAATAAGTTTGTAAAAAAGCTAAAAAGTGCAATAGAAAAAGAGTAATTCGATTAATTTTGAAAACTAATTAAGTAAAATTCCAAGTGAAGATACAAAAAGAAAAATTTTACACCATCCTATTTGTAATCGTAATTTTTTCGCAGTTATATGTGTCTTCTTTTAGGTTTAATACTTTTTTACAAATTGCAGTTCTGTTCTTATTTTTGCTGTCCGAAAAGATAAATTTTTCTAAATCATTATTACGGCAGATTGTCCCACTGTTTTTTATATTCTTCATTGGTCTTGCAGGAACATTAATCCATAGCTATGTTTTGGTGAATATAATCAAGGACATTTTTCATATAATAAAACCCATTAACGGACTGCTGATTGGCTACTTATTTTACAAAAAAATAAACGACTTTGAAAAATTTATACGAACCATCGTTGTTGCGGGTTTTGTCTCGGCTATACTTCATTTTGGGACCATATTTATTTTCAGTGACATAACTTCCGTAAACGGAATCAGAGAATTAGCCCGCGATAATTTTCTGGAGTTGTTTTCTTTGTTTTTCCTGATTTTTTATAAAAAATTCCAAAAGACCAACCTTTTTCAAACTAGGTCAAAACACTATTTGTTCACGGCTGTGATAACTCTTTCGTGTATACTTTATTTTTCGAGAACGATGATAGTGTCTGCTATTATACTATTAATGTCAATTTACGGATATACTTATATTACCAGAAAGGGGCTTAAGGTTATCATGGCTGTTATCATTTTAATCGCAGCATTTTATATGTATTTGTTCTCGGTAAAAATTGACCGAAACCAACCAGGATTAGAATCGTTTTTATTCAAAATAAAAAATGCGCCATCCGAAATATTTAAAACCAAAATTGACCGTGAAAACCACAAAGATTTATGGGATCACTGGCGAGGATATGAAGCCAAAAGAGCTTATGCACTTATGCAGGAAAACCCGAGTAGTTTTGTCTTTGGAAATGGATACGGTTCGTTGGTAAATTTAAAATTTTACGCACCGTTGACCGAAAATCCAAATGATAAGGGATTGAAGTTTATCTCCGAACTTCATAACGGTTTTGCCTACATTCTTTATAAAATAGGCATACTCGGATTAATAATCTATCTCTATTTCTTGACAAGATTGTATAAAACCATTTACGATAAAATAACCATTCATAGCAATTATATTTCTGCCATAGGATTAGTGTTCCTTTTTACCACACTGACGATTACTGGTATATATAATTCGAGGGATATAATCATTTTTATATTAGGCGCTCTTTTGTTCTTTGAATCTAAAGACGAGAAAGCAATTCCTTAATTTTTTCACTGGTAGTTCCATCTCCGTAAGGATTTGAGGTCGTGGCAATTTTCGAATAATAGTTTTGGTCTTCCAATAGTTTTTTGGTTTCCAAAACAATTTTGGCTTTATCTGAACCCACTAATATCGCGGTTCCGGCATCAACACCTTCCATTCTTTCTGTAACTTCTCTCAATACCAAAACAGGCTTTCCAAGACTAGGCGCTTCTTCCTGAATGCCTCCGGAATCGGTAACAATAATATTGCTTTTATTCATCATCCAGATAAGTTCAGGGTAATTCAACGGTGAAATCAGTTTGATATTCTCAGCAATTAATTTTTTTGATGCTACTTCCTTAATATTCGGATTTAAATGAACTGGATAAACAATTTCAACATCTTTAAATTGACTCGAAATCTCAAGTAATGCATCGCAGATTTCTTCAAAAGGTTTCCCGAAATTCTCCCTTCTGTGGCAGGTTACCAAAATCAGTTTCTTTGAAAAATCAATAAAATCAAATTTAGAAAGCATGGTTTCTTCCTGCTTAGAATCAATTTTGTCAAGCCCCATTAACAAGGCATCAATTACAGTGTTTCCAACTACATATACATTATCTGTAATATTTTCTTTTAACAAATGTTCTTTAGATGCTTCCGTTGGGCAAAAATGCAAGGATGCAATTCGCGATGTCATAACCCGGTTCATTTCTTCAGGAAACGGAGATAACATATCGCCACTTCTTAAACCAGCCTCTATATGAACAATTTTTATTTTTTGATAAAAAGCAGCCAAAGAAGCAGCCAAAACGGTTGTTGTATCGCCCTGAACAAATACATAGTCAAAAGATTCCTTCAACAAAATTTCATCGGTTATTCTTGAAATTAGATCGGACGTTAATTGATGAAGTGTTTGATTGTGTTTCATCACATTTAAATCGTAATCAACCTTTATCTCAAAAAAGGATAAAACCTGATCTAGCATCTCACGGTGCTGTGCAGTTACGCCAACTTTAACATTAAAATTTTTATCTGAAGAAAAGGCCGCAATAAGTGGTGCCATTTTTATCGCTTCGGGGCGAGTTCCAAAAAGGAATAATATTTTTTTCATAGGGGAAAATCCTATTGTAATTTCAAAAACGTAAAACTACTAATAAAAACTATATTTGCAATTCTTATCAATAACTAAAATGAAAGTACTTTTTCAGTCAAGAACAAATTTATTTGAAGCGCCAGGTGGAGACATGGTACAGCTATTAAAAACAAAAGAGTTTTTGGAAAAGCAAGGAGTTCAAGTTGACATTTCTTTAGAGTTTGAGCCCGATTTGAGTGACTATGATTTAGTTCATTTGTTTAATTTAATGGAACCACAAGATATTTATCGTCAAATGATAAATGCTAAAAAGCAAAATAAAAAAATTGCCCTTTCTACAATTTACGGATTGTATACTGAGTTTGAAAGAAAGGCAAGAGGAGGCCTTTTTCAAAAGCTAGCTAACGTTTTATCGGCCTATCAAATTGGATACGTTAAAGTAATCATCAAACATTTTTTCGAGAAGCGCTTTCACAAAGGTGTTTACAAAATGCTTTTTAAGGGATATTACGGATTGATGAAAGAAATTGTGGACAATACAGATGTTTTCTTGCCCAACTCAGATTCTGAAATGAAAAGGGTGGCAGGCGAATTCAAATTAAAAAAGTATAAATATGTTAGCGTACCTAACGCAATTGACAAATCAGTTTTTTCAGATTCAAACAGTACTGAATCTAATAAATATTTAGAATATCAAGATTGTATTCTTTGCGCAGCCCGAATAGAAGGTAGAAAATCAACATTAAATTTGGTTAAAGCTGTAAAAGACACCAACTATAAACTCGTCTTGGTAGGCAAGGAATCACAAAATCAAAAGGAATATGTGCAGCAAGTACATCAGGAAGCTGGTGACAACGTTTTCTTTTTAGGAGTTGTTGCGCATGATGATTTAAAAGACCTTTATAAAGTGGCGAAAGTCCATGCTTTAATCAGCTGGATGGAAACCCCAGGACTATCAACACTCGAAGCAGCAGTAATGGACTGCAACGTGGTGGTTACATCAAAAGGCGACACCTATGATTACTTTGAAGACTATGCCTATTATTGTGAACCCGATAACATTGAATCGATAAAGACTGCAATTGATTTGGCTTATAAAAATTCGGTAAATCCAAAACTCAAGCAAAAGATTTTAGGCAATTATATTTGGGAAAAAACGGCTGAAGAAACCTTGAAAGGCTACGCTTTATTGCACAGATAAGACATATTGGTGTTGACAAAAACTGTTATAACAAGTCAAATCTATTTATTATGTTTGCAGCGATTAAAAAAAGTTATAAACCGTAATAAAAATTCATGAAAATAGCCATATTAGGAACTCGTGGTGTGCCCAATTATTACGGAGGGTTTGAGCAATTTGCCGAATTTTTTTCGGTCTATCTTGTAGAAAAAGGACATGAAGTTTACTGCTACAACTCTCACGATCATCCTTTTCAGGAAAAAACTTTTAATGGGGTAAACATTATTCATCAGTACGATCCGGAATATAAATATGGGACTTTTGGCCAATTTATTTATGATTACAACTGTATCATGGATTCTCGAAAACGAGACTTTGACATCATTTTACAATTAGGCTATACGAGCAATTCGGTTTGGCATTTTTTGTTACCAAAAAAATCAATCATCATTACGAATATGGATGGCTTGGAATGGAAACGAACAAAGTATTCCAAACCAGTGCAACAATTTCTAAAGTTTGCCGAAAGACTAGCTGCAAATAACAGCGACTTTTTGGTTTCAGATTCCATAGGCATTCAAAAGTTTTTGGAAAAGAAATATGAAAAAAAATCTACTTATATCGCTTATGGAGCCTATCCTTTTTCATCTCCAAACGAGGATTTTTTAAAGGAATATAAAGTAGAAAAGGAAAAGTACAACATGATTATGGCGCGCTTTGAACCCGAAAACAATTTGGATATGGTTCTGGAAGGCGTTGCGATGAATGATGATAAAACACCAATTTTAGTTATTGGGAAACACCGAACAAAGTATGGCGAGTATTTAAAGAACAAATTCAAAGACCAGTCAAATATCCTTTTTATAGGTGGAATTTACAATCTGGAGCACCTGAACAATCTTCGTTTTTTTTCCAATCTTTATTTTCATGGTCATTCTGTCGGAGGAACAAATCCATCTTTACTGGAAGCCATGGCTTCTAGAGCATTGGTAATTGCTCATAACAATGATTTTAACAAAGGGATTTTAAAGGAGAATAGCTTTTATTTCTCTAATCCTCTTGAAGTAAAAAATATTCTGAATACAATCAAAAAAAATAATAACTTGCGATTGGTTCAAAACAATTTTGATTCGATAGTGAACGAATTTAATTGGGAAAAAATAAATGGGGAATATTTACAACTTTTCGAAGAATGTTATTCAAAATCTGATAAAAGAAAATAAAAGTAACAACTCTTTTATTCCAATACTTTTAGTCCTTTCTACTATTCCTTTGCCTTTTGCAATTAACAATATTTCTCTAGGATTATTTTTGTTAGTAGCCTTTATCACTTTAAAAAAGGAAATATTTAAATTTCAAAAAGAGTTGCTTTTTCCAATTCTGCTTTATGTGTTGATGGTGATTTCTTATTTTTGGTCCATTGATTCGAAGGAAACACTTGCTGCTTTATCAAAGGAAGTTCCATTACTAGTAATTCCGCTGGGCTTTCTAATTTTTAAAACAAATACATCAGAGCAAAAAAAGAAAATAATTAAATATTTCAGTTATGCTATCGTTGCTTTTGTTTTATACTATTTAGTGAGGGCAATAATTCGCTATTTTATATTTGGTGACGCGCGAATGTTCTTTTATCATGGTGAAAATGACAAAGATTATGGATTGGTTCCAAAGTTGCTGAATGCTATACACATGTCTGTTTTTGTGGCTGTTGCATTCTTTTATTTTTTTACGAAAGAAATAAAATCAAAAGCTGACACCTTATTTTCTGTTTTGCTTTTTGGATTTATATTACTGTTGTCTTCCAAAAATATCATACTCGTTGTTTTATTACTTTCATTGATAAACATTTTCTTTTTTTCAAAAACGGCACATAAATTAAGATTGAGGAACCTTATAGTTTTTGGATTTTTGTTAGTAATAATTTTTTCTGTTGGAAGGATATGGGACAGATTCAAAGTTGAATTTCAAACCAATACCGACAAAAGTTTAAGTAGTAATGTAATTGAAGGAATTCCGCCAGGCGTGCATTATGTGAGTCTAAAAGAAGCATGGTCAAATCCAACTTTTACGCCAAATGATTACTTTAACGGGACAGCGTTTAGGGTTTATCAATTCAGAATTTTTACAGAGCTGATAAATGAAAATAATGCTTACTTAACCGGATTCGGATTGAACGCTTCTTATCCAAAAATCAAAGAAAAGGCAATACAATACAATCTCTATATGGGCGTAGAAAATGATCCGGATAGCGGATACCAATCAAAGAATTTTCATAATCAATATGTTCAAAATTTTGCTGAATTAGGAATTTTTGGCTTTATACTATTGCTAATTCTGCTGATTGTTAACGTTAAAAATGCAATAAAATCAAAAGATTTTGTGCATTTTGCTTTCGCAGTTCTAATGATAAGTTTATTTTTGACCGAATCCTTTTTATGGAGACAAAGAGGAGTAGTGTTTTTTACGATGATGTATTGTCTTTTTAATTCAGGAATTATTCATAGTAGTTCCAAAGCAGAATAAAAATTATATGAAAAGAATATTAATTACTGGCGCTGCTGGTTTTTTGGGCTCACATCTTTGCGATCGTTTTATAGCGGAAGGATATTTTGTTATCGGAATGGATAACTTGATTACCGGGGATTTAAAAAATATTGAGCATTTATTCAAACTTAAAAATTTTGAATTTTATCATCATGATGTAACCAAGTTTGTGCATTTACCAGGGGAGCTAGATTATATCCTTCATTTTGCCTCACCGGCAAGTCCGATAGACTATTTAAAAATTCCAATTCAGACTTTAAAGGTTGGTTCGCTTGGAACACACAATCTTCTGGGATTAGCCCGAGTAAAAAAAGCCAGAATCCTTATCGCTTCTACTTCTGAAATTTATGGGGATCCATTAGTACATCCACAAACAGAAGACTATTATGGAAATGTGAACACGATTGGACCAAGAGGAGTTTATGATGAAGCCAAGCGTTTTCAGGAATCAATCACCATGGCCTATCACACTTTTCACGGTGTAGAGACCAGGATCGTTAGAATATTCAACACCTACGGGCCAAGAATGAGATTAAACGATGGCCGGGTAATTCCAGCATTTATTGGCCAGGCATTGCGAGGAGAAGATTTAACTATTTTTGGAGACGGAAGTCAAACGCGTTCGTTTTGTTATGTAACCGATCAGGTTGAAGGGATTTTCAGACTACTGCATTCGGATTATTCACAGCCTGTAAACATTGGAAATCCGAACGAAATTACCATTAAGGACTTTGCTGATGAAATCATAAAATTAACAGGAACCAATCAAAAGGTTGTTTATCATCCGTTGCCTATCAATGATCCTATGCAAAGGCAGCCGGATACAACACGAGCGAAAAACATTTTAGGTTGGGAAGCCAAAGTTTCACGAGAAGAAGGAATGAAATTGACCTATGAATATTTCAAATCACTGTCATCAGAAGAACTTTTAAAAGAAGAGCACAAAGACTTTAAAGGATATATTCACTAGAAGTAATATATGGTTGCACAACAAACAGGTAGATACTCAAAATATATTAGGCCGATAAATGTAATTTTCGATCTAACTATAATAACGTCTTTGAGTTTATATTTCTTTAGAGAACTGAATCTTAACCAGTTTTACTATTTGTTGTACCAAACATTTACTTGGATTGTTATTGCAATACTTGTAAAATATTATGAAGTTTATCGATTTACAACACCAGTAGAAATCGTTACTAAATTGGTAAAACAGTTTAGTGTTTTTTTATTGGTCGTAATAGCCTTTTTCCCATTCGCAAAAACGGCAATCTTTAGCGGAAAAGCTATAGCATTATTCATGACAAACAGTTTTTGCATCATTGTAACTTTTAAATATTTCTGGTTTTTTTACTTAAAAAAATATAGAATTGTTACTGGAAGCAATTTTAGAAATGCCGTTATAATTGGATATACGCCAGAAGCAATAAGACTAAAAGAAGTATTCGACACAAGAAAAGATTATGGTTATAGGTTCTTAGGATATTTCTCTGATAAAAAGCAAAACCCTGAAGTCAAAGGAAAAATTGAAGATATAAATGAGTTTGTTATCGTTAACAAAGTTGATGAAATTTATTGTTCTTTAGACGAAATTTCAAATGAAAAACTAAAAGAGTTAGTCGAATTTGCCGATGATAATAAAAAGGCAATTAAATTCATTCCCGACACTAAAGAAATTTTTTCAAAAAATTTAAAAGTTGATTATTACGAATTGTTTCCAGTACTATCTCTTCAAAAAACACAATTACACAATCCAATTATCAAAGGTGTTAAACGTGCTTTTGATGTGTTGTTTTCATTATTTGTTATACTATTTTTTTTGTCATGGTTGATTCCTGTTTTAGCGATTTTAATAAAATTAGAATCCAAAGGTCCAGTTTTTTTCAAACAGGGAAGACCGGGAATGGATGAAGAGGAATTTTTCTGTTATAAATTTCGTTCTATGCAGGTAAATGGATTTACCGAACAAGAAGCATCAAAAAATGACCCAAGAGTTACTAAAATGGGAAAATTTATGAGAAAAACAAGCATGGACGAACTACCACAGTTTTTTAATGTTTTACTCGGAGACATGTCGGTTGTTGGGCCAAGACCACACTTATGGTCACAAAATAAAGCCTATGCCAGTAAAATAAAGAAATATATGGTTCGCCATTATGTTAAACCCGGCATTACAGGTTTGGCACAAGTAAAAGGATTCAGAGGTGAAATTGAAACCGAAGAAGATATGGTAAACAGAATAAAACTTGATGTTTTTTATATAGAAAACTGGTCGCTAATCATGGATATCAAAATCATTTTCCAAACGGTATTTAATATCTTCAAAGGAGAAGACAAAGCCTATTAAGATGGATAATTTGGTATCAATCATAACACCAACTTATAACTCTGAGAAATTTATTTCCGCCACAATTCAATCCGTTCAAAATCAAACTTACTCTAATTGGGAGTTGCTTATTATTGATGATTGTTCAACCGATAAAACAGTTGAAATTATCACTAATGCAATTAAATTAGACGTTAGAATCAAATTGCATTCATTAACTAAAAATGAAGGCACTGGCGTAGCAAGAAACGTTGGAGTTGCCAACTCAAAAGGATGTTATATTTCGTTTCTAGATTCGGATGATTTATGGAAACCCAATAAATTGGAAACCCAATTAGATTTCATGAAAGAAAATAATTTGGCTTTTACGTTTAGTTTCTATGAATGCATAGACGAAGAAGGAAATACTTTAAATATTCGAAAAGAAGCACCAAATCTGACTAGCTATAAAAAGCTGTTTTTTTGTAACTATATCGGAAATTCTACAGCAATGTATAATGCAGCAATTCTCGGAAAAATTCCAATCAATCAAATAAGAAAAAGACAAGATTGGATGTTGTGGCTCACCATTGTAAAAAAAATAAAAGTTGCCCAACCGGCACCCGAAGTTTTGGCTTATTACAGAGTTAGAAAAAACTCGATTTCAGCTTCTAAAATGGAATTACTAAGGTACAACTTCAATGTTTATTATAAGTTCCATAGAATGAATTATATCGCTTCATTAGGATGTCTTTTGCTATTTATTTTCACACAACTTGTTATTAAACCAAGTTATAGTAAGAAAACAGAGAAGAAATAATTCATTTTGCGGCTGTTTCAAATTTCTCATTTCTGTTTCAGCGCAAACTACTTCACATCTTTTCTTAACGGAATCGTTCTAACTTAACCCGCAAACGATGTTAATTTTTCTGACGCAAAATTTTTTGCGTCACATCTTTCAAGCTTCTATTTCAATACAAATCACTTCGAGTTTTTTTCTTAACGGATTCGTTCTGGTTTAAGCTGAAAACAGGTTCAGAAGTTTAGACTTGATTTTGTTGTGTTAGGTTCTGGAATTATGAATTCTGGAACGCCCGCACTTAACTATTTAACTAACGAAACAAACTGTTTCAACTTTCCGCTTTTGCTGCGTTCCAGTTTATCTTTTCTTATAAATGAAAAAGTCAGGCCACTTTCTAAATACGTTGTAATCGCTTTTTCAATTTGTTGAACCTGAATTTGAGTCAACTCCAATTCACTTACATACTCGATGATAAACGTGTCGATTTTGGTTTGTTTTATCACAAATTCTTTCACATTTCCATCGTCTTCAATGATGCTTTTGGTCACATAATAAAAAGTTAATCCAGGCGATTTTTTTCCGCTTGGTAAAACAGCTACATCATTGGTTCGGCCAAGTAATTTTTTAAGAATAGGTTTCTTGGGTGTACTTTTTTCATCTAAAATTCCAACATCGCCAATGTCATATCTGATAAAAGGATGCGCTTTATTGTATAAGGATGTTATCACGATTCGACCTTCTTTTCCGTTAGGCAAAATAGTATTTTCTTCATCTAAAACTTCTACAAATAAGGTTTCAGAATTCACTTGCCATTCACCAATTGGGTTTTGAAACGCAATCAAATCGAGTTCAGAAGCGCCATATTCATTAACAACAGGAACACCAAATTGTTTTTCGAGTAAAATTTTATCAGCATCAAAAAGCATTTCTGAGGTCACAATACAGAATTTCAATGTTGGGCAAACCGTTGTTAAAACAATATTTTTCTTTTGTAAAAATTTAGCAAATAAAACTATGGAAGACGTATATCCATTGATATAATCGAATTTTTTATTTTGAAATTTGAGTACCACTTTTTCCAAAACGGCATCCGATAAATCGAAAATAGTAAACCGATAACGATTGCTCAATAAGTCTTTAATTCGCTCTTTTTTATTTCCAATAAAATCTAATGGGATTCCATAAAACCGTGCCTGCAAAGACGAATTAAAATCAATTCCAAACCAACCAAAATGACGAATATTATTTGCCCATGTTAGAGCATGACAAAATTTATCTTTGGCAAAAATGAAAGGATCTCCACTCGAGCCCGAGGTTTTGTTTACATAAACAGTTGCTGGAGTAAATCCTTCCGAAAGTCTTTCTGTGAGAGGCTTTTGAAATTCTTTTTTAGTCATTACCGGAAGTTCGTTCCAATTTTCAACAGCTGTTTTTCCAACAAAGTTTTGATAGGATTTGTTGTGTTTCAAATGATACTTAACTATTTCCTTTTTCTTTTGATTGATATAATTGGAATAATCAATTTCTGAAATAGATAGAATCTTTTCCAATTCGGCTGACGCTTCCTTAATAGGAAAGCCATTTAGTCGGAGCGATAAATTGAAAAAGTTGAACATAAGACAATAAAAAAGGGCTAACAAATGTCAGCCCTTAAAAATACTATTTTATTTGGAATTAATTTTTAAGAATTTTAACCACTTCTTTTTTACTGTTTGAACTTACTTCGAAGAAATAAGCACCAGTAGAAAGGCTAGAAATATCTACAGTATTTTCAATTCCGCTTAATGATTTAGTCATAACTATTTTACCCGATATATCAGTTACAGATAATTTAGCGGTATCAACATCTGGAGTAGCAATTGTTACTACTGAAGTAGCAGGGTTTGGATAAACTTTAAATTTAGAAGTATTTCCAAATCCAGGATTTGCTAAAGTACCAGTAAATTTAAATACACCAGCAGTAACCAAAGGATCTGCGTTGCTGAATCCTCCTGCCCAACCTAAATTAGGATTTAAGAAGGCAATACTTGTTCTTTGTGTACCAGAATCATATTGAGTCCATGTAGAGCCATTATCAGTACTATATCCGGTTGATTGAACTGGAGTTGTTCCTGTAGTTGCTCCATTCCCAACTAATATCGTTGTACCAGGAATATAACACAGGTTAAAAGTATAAGGTTGCGTATATGCACCACTTGAAGTCCAAGTTACTCCTCCGTTACTGGTTTTGTATAAAGTACGCGCAGTTACAGTAGAACCAGCTGTTGTACCAGATAAAGTATTTGCTATTAAAATACCATTATTAGCATCGCTAAAATACATTTTCCCAGAAACGGCAACTAATGAACCACCAAAATCAGCAATAGGAGAACTATATTTTAACCAAGTAGCACCCATATCTGTTGATTTGTATATTTTCCCTTTTGCAGTTCCAAACCATATAGTGTTACCCACAAATGTAAAACCAGAATTATACCCATAATCACCAGCTGTTATTGCTGGAGATGTAACACTTGTCCATGTAGTACCACCATTTATGGTTCTATATATCTCAAACGTAGTTGGTGTTGGTGCAGGATCTCCGAAAGAAACCCCAACATTAGCATTAAAAAAGTGAACACCATCAACAAACGATGCAGCATTAGTGTAACCAGCAGCGTTTTGTTGAACCCAACCGGCACCACCATCTGAAGTTTTCCATATAGAGCTTCCAGTTCCAGCAGTCG
>JAYTGH010000476.1:0-4189 GCA_043733645.1 Flavobacterium sp.
GCTCAAAGAACTTAACTTTTTTGCGGTTGCAAATGTAACTTTTCATTCTATAATTTACAACTATTTCATTTCTTTTTTTAATCATTAAAATAAATAAATACTAAATAGCTTCACTTTCAACAAAGTAGAAATAGAATATTTTCTAAAATACAATTGATTCGTGATTTATTGGGCTTTGAATTCCATAATTTATAATAAAAGATTAGTTTTGCAGTACACTCGAGCCAACTGGCGAACTGTATGGAACGAAGTGGGATAAAACAATCAACAGCATATTATGAGTAAGAAAGTAGTAATCGTTTCAGCCGTTAGAACACCTATCGGGAGTTTTATGGGTTCTTTATCAACTGTTACAGCTACCCAATTAGGTGCAGCCGCAATCAGAGGCGCTTTAAATAAAATCAATTTAGATCCAAACTTAGTAGATGAGGTTTTGATGGGTAACGTTGTTCAGGCAGGAGTTGGTCAAGCACCAGCACGTCAGGCAGCTAAATTTGCAGGCTTACCTGATAACGTTCCGTGTACTACCATTAACAAAGTATGTGCTTCTGGAATGAAAGCCGTAATGCAAGGTGCTCAGGCTATTATGGCTGGCGATGCTGAAATTGTAGTTGCCGGCGGAATGGAAAATATGAGTTTAATTCCACATTATGTTCATTTAAGAAATGGAGTGAAATTTGGCCCAACAACAATGGTTGACGGAATGCAGAAAGATGGTTTAACCGATGCTTACGATGGAAACGCAATGGGAGTTTGTGCCGATTTGTGTGCTACTGAATATAAAATTTCCCGCGAGGAGCAGGATGCTTTCGCAATTCAATCCTACGAGCGATCTGCTAAAGCCTGGAGCGCCGGTAAATTCAATAATGAAGTTGTTCCTGTAGAAATTCCGCAACGTCGTGGTGAGCCGATACTCTTTTCTCAGGATGAAGAATATACTAATGTGAAATTGGACAAAATCCCTGCCTTGAATGCTGTTTTCACTAAAGACGGGACCGTTACAGCGGCCAATGCTTCAACTATAAATGATGGTGCAGCAGCATTAGTATTGATGAGTGAAGAAAAAGCAAATGCATTAGGATTAAAGCCTTTGGCTTATATCAAATCTTATGCAGATGCTGAACAAGAACCAAAATGGTTTACGACTTCACCTGCTAAAGCACTACCAAAAGCTCTAGACAAAGCAGGAATTTCTATTTCAGATGTTGATTATTTTGAATTCAACGAAGCTTTTGCAGTAGTAGGTTTAGCGAATGCTAAAATCTTAGGTCTCGACAATGATAAAGTAAATGTAAATGGTGGCGCAGTTTCTTTAGGTCATCCACTTGGGTGTTCCGGAGCCAGAATCATCGTAACCTTGCTAAATGTTTTAGAACAAAATAATGCCAAAGTTGGTGCAGCAGCTATATGTAATGGCGGTGGCGGTGCTTCGGCAATTGTTATTGAGAGAGCTTAAAAAAGTACGAAGTACGATTTACGAAATACGATTTGAGGATGTTAAAAGTAAATTCTGAAATCTAATATCTAATATCTGAAATCTAATATTGAATGTTTGCCATTTGTAATCTTGCTATAATTCCGTTACGGGTCGAACCAAGTGACAGAAGCGAAATCGTTTCTCAAGTCTTGTTTGGTGAGCATTTCGAAATTTTAGAGACGCAAAATCAATGGTCAAAAATCAAATTACAGTATGATGCATATGAAGGCTGGGTCGATTCTAAACAATACCAAACTATAACTGAAAAGAGTTTCAGCGCCTTATCCAAAGATGCTATAATCTTAAATTCTGATTTGGTAGAATATGTGACCAATTCTCAAAATATCCTACTTCCAATTCCGTTGGGTGCCTCACTATCTTTTTTACATCATAGCGAAATCAATATAGAAAATTTTGAGTTTGAAGGTATGAAAACCAGCGGTGTAAAGTCAAAATCAGATTTGATTACAACTGCTTTTATGTATTTGAATGCGCCTTATTTATGGGGTGGAAAAACGCCATTTGGGATTGATTGTTCGGGGTTTACACAAATGGTTTACAAGCTGAATGGTTATCCACTGCTTAGAGATGCTTCGCAACAATCTACTCAAGGTGAAGCGTTGAGTTTTATTGAAGAAAGTGAGCCGGGAGATTTAGCTTTTTTTGACAATGAAGAAGGAAAGATAATCCACGTTGGCATCATCATGGACAACAATTATATCATTCACGCCAGTGGAAAAGTCCGCATTGATCGATTAGATCATCTAGGCATTTATAACGCGGAACAAAATAGACATACACACCGTTTGCGGGTTATTAAGAAGATTATTTAAACTGAGACATTAGTTTCGATTTTCTTGATACATTATTTTAACAAAAAGTTGACTCCAACATTTAAGCTGGAACGACTATTGGTCAGCGACGCATAACCACTTTCCTTATTGATATCTGTAAAACCTCCTTGTCCTTCTAATTCAACGAAAAACTTAAGTTTGTTAGAAACCGGAATTTTAATTCCGATTCCGGCTGCTAAACCAAAATCATTGGTGTTGAAAAACTTCTTTACATCTGAATTAAATTGCGTGTCTTTAGCGCTCATAAGAAACCCAAAGTATGGTCCGAAATTCAGATACCATTCTCTGTTATTTCCAAAATGCCAATTGGCCATTACCGGAATAGTTAGATAATCTAAATTATAATCTGTTGGATAATATTGTCCGTTACTGAGATTTAAAATCACATCGTTATCCCAACCTTTTTGATCATAAATCATTTTTACCTTTACGCTCCATGTGGGAGAAAAGTAATAATCAAGTGAGCCTCCAACGTTCAAGCCTGTACTTGTATCGTATGAGTTATTTGTATCGGAGACAGACGAATTATTAAAACCAACATTCACTCCAAATTCGACATCACCCTTTTTTTGAGCTGAAAGGTTTGATGATATTCCGAATGCTATAAGTGCAACTAAAATGATTTTTTTCATGACACATATTTTTTTGATTATTCAAAACTACGCTATTTTTCAACGAATTATCTTGAGATTTAAATTTCTTTTAAGGCTGAAACTACATCGTCTATTTCTTCTTTGGTGTTGTAATGACTAAATGAAATTCGCAAACTTGGCTTTTTTAATTCGGCATCGTTTAGCATTTCAGCCAACACATGCGAAGGTTTGCTACTTCCACTTTGACAGGCGCTTCCACGAGAAACAGCTATGCCTTTCATATCCAAATTAAATAAAATCATGGCTGTTTTTTCGGGAGAAAAAGGCAGTAAAATATTCAAAATATTGTAAAATGTATTGCTGCCGTTTATGGTAACATCCGAAAAAGAAACTTGTAGTTGCTGAAAACAATATTCTTTCAATTCAGTAATCTCTTTTCTTTCTTTTTCTAAATTTTCAAAAGATAATTCCAAAGCTTTTGCCATTCCGGCAATTTGATGCACCGATTCCGTTCCGGCGCGCCAACCTTTTTCCTGCTCACCACCAAACAACATCGGTTGCAATACCAAACTTTTACGAATAAAGGCAAAGCCTACTCCTTTTGGTCCGTGAAATTTATGGGCACTGGCTACTAAAAAATCAATCGGTAATTCCTGTAAATTCAATTCCGTTTTTCCGATAGATTGCACCGTATCGCAATGAAACAAGGCTTTGTTTTGGTGACACATCGCTCCTATCTTTTCAATATCATTGACAACTCCGGTTTCGTTGTTTATGTGCATCAACGAAACTATCGTTTTAGGAGTATTGGAAAGTAACGTTGAAAAATGATTATAATCTAAAGTTCCCTCGTGAGAAACATTTACAAATTCGACTTCAATACCAAATTCTTCCTTCAAAGCCTGAACTGTATACAACGTAGCATGATGTTCTACCTTAGATGTGAGTATTCGCTTTACGCCGAAGTCTTTTACAGCACTTCTTAAAACCCAATTGGTAGCTTCGGTAGCTGTCGAAGTAAAAATAATTTCCTGCGCGTTACAATGCAAATATTTGGCAATCGTTTTTCGAGAGGTTTCAATAATGGCTTTGGCACTTCTACCGATACTGTGTGTCGATGAAGGATTTCCATACTCTGACTGCATAACTTTAATCATTTCATCAATAACTTCTTGACGAATTGGCGTTGTTGCTGCGTTATCGAGGTATATTTTTTTCATTTTACTTTGTACAGTTCGACCTAAGGGTCTCGAGTTGCAAATATA
>JAYTGH010000477.1:0-4189 GCA_043733645.1 Flavobacterium sp.
CTCAATTAAGCACAAACAAGAAGGCGCAGCATTACCCAAAGAATCTATGTTTATTCATTAACCCTGGACTTTTGTGTCCGTCGTTTTTAAGCCACCTCACTGAACTTGTAAATCGCTTATCCAACATTAAGTACTGGTGACAGAAAACAACAGCAGTCAACATGGGGCTTTGTACACCATTTAGACGTGGAAAGCTAATTCACAAAAGAATTTTTTTATCAAATAAATTGTCTGGTAGGATCGTTGCAAATTTTGTTATCTAAATAAAAATAAATAACTATGTTTCGAAAGTTTATAGCTTCAAAATTTAAAAAGCCGACAGGGTTGTTTGGAATATTTGCATCTAACATAATGATCAAGGGTAACAAGAGTAAATATGATCATTTAATAAAAGACCTGGACATTCAGCCTCATGACAAATTATTGGAAATTGGTTATGGACCCGGCACTGGTATTAACACGATTGCTACACTATATCCCACTTGCACTATTCATGGGATTGATTTTTCAGCTTTGATGTATAAAAGAGCCAGTAAGTATAATAAGCAATATATTGATAATGGCAGATTACAGTTGCAATATGGTGACTTTTTAAAAGTATCCGTTATTGGAAATAATTATGATAAAATATTTTGTTTGAATGTTGTTTATTTCTGGAACGAGTTGAAAGAGCCCTTTGAGAAATTGCGAAGCCTATTAAAAACAGGCGGCAGTTTTTATATTTATATGGTTGATAAAAAGGTTTTGATAGAAAAGAAATCACCGGATAGTATATTTAATAAGTATGACATAGAGCAGGTGGTGGAAGCTCTAAAAATAGCAGGGTTTACTAACGTCGGGTATCACATGGAAAAGGGATATTTCATAAAAGCAAAAAAGTAAACGGTGTACAGTAGAAGGGACAAGGGTAGTTTCACCAACATATTCCTTATTCACATTGTGTTGTAGATTTGGTTGGCAGCAGTATTTTTTTCACAAACTGTCGTTAGCAATAATTATAAAATATTTTAGTATGAAATATTATCTACTTTTATTTATTACCCTTACTTATTATACAAGTGTAGCGCAATCAACAAAAATAAGTTTCCCTACTAAGCCTTCCAGCCAACTTGAAAAAATATTAATTCAAGAAATGTATGATTTCTCAAATGCATGGGGCAAAAGTGATACCGCAACTTTAAGTAAATTATTGGCTCCTGAGTATAGGCACAGTGATGTCTTTGGTAAAGTTCAGCACAGAAGTGAATGGTTAATTTTTGCTGCAGAGAAAAGAGATTTGTCTAATCTGGAAATTAATGACATAGAAATTTTAATGTATTATAATGATATGGCTGTTATTACAGGTACAATGACCTATTTATTTGGAAAGGTAAAGATTAAACAAGACCTACGTTTTACACAAATCTTTAAAAACTATAACGGACAATGGAAAAGGACTGCTTTCCAAGGAACTTATATTAAAAACGTAAAATGAAGTTCTAAATAACTACAGCCAATCGAACATGCAACTTTAAATTCATCCCTTCTCCTTTGAGCAAAGCAACATACAACCGGTTTGATGGTGAAGCTCTTAAATCGAGCGGGTTACTCTTATTACTTCAGCAGCTCTGGTGAACTCACACAACCGAATTTTGCAAAGGCATGTACAGGTCTTTGCAAAATTCAAACGATTTTTTTTTGAAGAATACCACGTTTTTTAGAATCAATAAGAGTGACTCGATCCAATTTATTTGATTGGAATACATATATATCAACCCACAAACAATTTTGAAAGGAAGATGTGATAATGTAAGGTTAAATATTGCTTCTATTCAATGCTTTTATAACAATCATGATGATGGCAATTACCAACAATAAATGAATTATTCCTCCGGTATAAAAACCGCCTAGAAAAGAAATTGCCCAAATAATAATAATGATCACAGCGATCACATATAAAAGATTACCCATGATAAAGTATTTTAAATATTAAGATTACCTAATTATATAAAATATCCTGCCAAATCTTTACAACTATATTTTAGCATATTCTTCGGCACAAGTTACCCAATGAGGGGATTATTGTCTACGCAAAAGTAATAGATGCATGACTATATGCCATCAATAACAAATGGAAAAAGCCCGCAATTATGTATATTTATAGGTAGATCATGATTGGATTAATTTTCACCCTACTTTTGGTGATGGCATTAGTGTTGCTTGTACCAGCTTGTTTGATTTTGATAATGCCAACTTATAAATTGATTCTATTTCTCTCATTGGACGATGGTGGGCTTAATTTTAAGTAATCGTGATCTTCTCAAATTATCAAGAATAATATTTCAATTGGTATGTTTTAAAATGGTTTTCAACCTATTTTGTAGGTTTGATTGTTGTGGCCCTTTTTACCGCTTTTTTAATTCCCTTTTTAACTGTTTCTTTTTTCACCGGAATAGCATTTTTTATTTTTTTAGATCCTGATAGAATTGCTTTTTTAGCAACCTTCTTTACGATTTTCTTAGTCGCCTTTTTGACTTCAGGTTCTTTCTTTTCAGTAAAATCATGAACTGTCATTCTCACTGACTCAATTGCATCATCTGCCATTGCTATTAAATGATCTTTCTGATTGACTATTTTACCTGCCAGTTCACCCACTTTTTCAGCTATTTTAATCATCGTTGATTTCTCTTGGACTACTTTTTTGGGGCTACTTTTTCTCTTTGTCATTTGAATGATTTTTTGTTGTAGTAAATTTAACTAAAATAAAAGCAAGGCATATTAGAAATAATATAGTTAAAATAATCCACGGTAGATCAAGCAAGGCGACTCTCACCCCAAGTTCCTCACAGAACCCGTACATGAAACTCTTTTATTCATACAACTCTTCAAGAGGATGTGGCAACCAGAAGCAATTATAAATTCTTTTAAAGGTAACTAAGTGTAGGAATTCCAAAAATATATAACTTTAAAAAAATAACTGATTGTATGATATATCAAACGATGCTTTATAAAGCAGAATTTATAGATTTTGAAATTGGATGGGATTATGGAGCCCCTATTTTTGAATATCAAATTTATCTTGACCCCAGTTCTGCTATGATTGAATTAAACTTCCAGGAACTGGCGCACAATAATTGGTTTGCAACCATGAGATCAATAGTGAACGATGAAATTGTTGAGGAAGACCTGTTTGATTCATCAGTAATTGAAATTGATTACCATGGAATTTGAAAATCCTATAGACTTATTTAACTTCTCTTCCAGTTGACAATATTATTCCTAAAATTATAGTTTCCTTGTTAATTCGGGCGGCGTTGGCTGAACGGAGTTATTCTTAATAGGTTTAATTGTTTTCAGATAAGCAAATATTGCCTTCAATTCTTCGTTACTCATATGTTTGACTGGCATCATAGACATAGGCGGCATCAGCGGCCTGGCTCCGGGAAGTCCTTTACTAACACTATTTTTAAGTGCATAAACAAACTGATCCTCAGTCCATCTTCCTGTACCTGTTTCATCCGGTGTAAGGTTAGCGGAATAGGAAATGCCCCAGGGACCTATCCATGAAGTGAAATCTGCCGTGACCACCAATCCTTTACTTTCCATTGCCTTCCTATCAACGTCCGGCGCAGGCATTTTCTCAGGATGCCCGGATAAAATTAAAGTACTGTCATCAACCGGTCCCATAGGTGTCATTTTCTTAGGAGTGTGGCAATCATTGCAGCCACCTATAGTGACGAGGTGTTCACCCCATTTGACCTGGGTTTCATAACCTCCAAAATTGGCCTTTTCTGCCACCGTCGTTGATGCAACTGCAGGTTCGGCTGGTTTGTTCTCTGAACATCCGTTAATAAAGATTGCGGTGAAAGCTAAGCGAGTAACTAAGGGCAAATAAGACTTACTCATTATTGTTGGGTTTTATTGTGGATAATATTTGTATTACTAAATAAAGGCTGCTAAGCTAGCGTTTCTTTAAAAGGTTAAGCAAATGAAAATAATAGAAAGCAACATTACTTTTTTAACCAGTTTTCAGAGAGCAAATATTAATATAACAAAAGAGTGGTGAATTCAAGATTAAAGCTAAGCAATATATATGACAAAACCATAACAACCCAGGGCAAACGCATTAAAACTTATTGAGCATTTGTTAGAATAGCGGTGAGGTACTCATTGCTCCAGCCTGCTTTCTTTCTTTTTGATTTGACACTTA
>JAYTGH010000478.1:0-4188 GCA_043733645.1 Flavobacterium sp.
TAAGAAAAAACTCGCTGACATCACGCCCGAAGAACAACAGGAACTAAAACAAAAATTCCGAAAAGCGGCTAATCTCTGTCATCCCGATAAAGTTGCCGAAGCACAACAAGCACAAGCGGCTGAAATGTTTCAAGCCTTGCGGGATGCCTACGAGCAAAACGATTTGGCTACCGTCCGCCGTCTACTGGAGCAGTTAGAACAAGGGCAGCCTTTCAGTTCTCGCTCTGAACAAATAACTGAAAAAATGCAACTCAAAACCCTGTTGGCTCAATTGCAAAGGCGTGTACAATCGCTTTTGGCTAATTTAGAGAATTTGAAACAATCTGAAACGTATGCGACTGTTTCAACTTTAAAAGATTGGGATAGCTATTTTGAAAATACTAAAACCCGCTTAGAAGAACAGCTTAACGCATTAGAAAACGCTTAAAAATACCCAATTATGGACGATAAAATGGCTTTGATACCCATTGAGCAACAGCAACTTGTTAATAGAGTTTCGCAGCAGATAGCTTTGACGGATAGACTTTTGAGTTACAATACTAAATTTCTTGAGCCTAAAAAAATAGTTTTGCAGTGCGAAACTGAAAATGGAGAAATAAAAATTTTTGAAGTCGATATTAATAGTTTAGAGTTAGATTTATCAAATAATCAGTTAATAAACTTATCTGCTGAACTTGGGAAGTTGATTAATTTGGAATATTTAGAATTAGGGAACAATAAATTAACAAATCTGCCAAATGAAATCGTACAGTTGATTAATCTTAAAGAATTAAGAGCAGGGTCTAATCAATTAATCAACTTACCTAACAAAATTGGGAAGTTAATTAATTTGAAATGTCTGAATGTGTATGATAATCAATTAACAAGTTTACCTATTGAAATTGGTCATTTGATTAATTTGACTCATTTATATTTAAGCGAGAATAAATTAATAAGCTTGCCTGTTGAAATTGGTCAGTTGACTAATTTAGTACACTTATATTTGTGGAGTAATCAACTAACAAATTTACCTGCTGAGATTGGATTATTAAATAAATTGACAAAATTAATGTTATGGGAGAATCGACTAACAAACTTACCCATTCAAATTGGGCAGATGGTTAATTTGAGAGAGCTAAATTTAAGTATGAATAACTTAACAAGTTTAAATATCGAAAAAGAAAAAATACAACGATTATTACCAAATTGTAAAATCGAATTCTGATTATACTATAGTTAATTAAATGAAAATGAATAAAAAATGGAAGACTATAAACCGATCATTAAATTTTTTGAAGAACTTACAAATAGAGCATCTGAAAGTACGTATCCCAAGAACGATGTTAGAATTGATTTTTTTAATTTAATTGCAGGATTAGCACAGCTATATTATTTAGAACAAATAGCGTTGGAGTCATCAGTTTTATTCAAAAATAAAAAGTTAAGATGTACGGAATTGAATTTTTATCATAAAATCAATGATTTTATAAAACTTGCAGAAAATGAAGTGCTTTATAAATCTTTTCGAAGTGCCACAAATAGAGGGCTAATAATTGACTCTTGGTCAAGTTTTGAAGTATGTTTATCTGCAATTTGCGATAAAATATATTCATCAGAAGATAAACTCAATATTCAAAATAAAAAATATGAAGACGTAATAAAGTGCCTTAAAAAGTACAATCTTGATGAGGAAATTAAAAAAAAATTAGAAAAGATATTAGTAGAGAAAGAGTTTTGGTTGACTAGTACTAATAGCAAGTTCAACAAATTACTTAGCTTATTAAAAGAAAAATATCGTAGAGAAATCAAAAAAGATAGAGATTTTTTGGAATTCTTTGGCAAATTGAGAAACACGATGCACTCAAACTTTGTTTATTTTGGAGAACCTTTTATTTATATATTTGAAGGTGTAGAATTTATATTCGACAAAAAACAATTAGTAGTTAATGAGAGAGATGCTCATCCTCTTTTATTTTTAAATATGATAGTAAGACTAACAGAAATCTATACGGAAATTATTTCTCACTTTGAAGATACTGGATTTATACCTTATCCTGACCAATATGCAGAGGAGTATTAATTAATTTTTTTTTTGTTTAGGCTGTATTTTCCACTCTATTTGTAAAAATAATCCACAAAACAATACATGAAAACAAGATTACTCGCGTATGACTCTTGTAATATTTCATAAAAAAACAACGACGATACTGAGGGGTATCGCCGTTTCTGTATAAAGAATATTTCTTTAATTCAACAATTCATAAATCCTTGCAATACTTTGATTATTACTCTAACACTTCTGAAAAATCATAAATACAATAGCATTTGCGACGAATGGTACTAATTCCCTTTTTTCTCAAAAAATTTGTTATTAAGCAATAATAAAATAAAAAGCATGCAATAATGACACGATATTGTTTTGGTTAAAAATTATTGTTTTATATTTGCAAATATTATTGTTGTAAATAATCTCTTATTTGTTTATTTAAAAATAATTTAATGATTTGTAAACTTTGCCTACAAGAAAAAAAATTAATTGGAAAGAGCCATATCATTCCTAAATTCATGTATAAAGATTTATTTGATGAAAAGCATTTTATTCATTCTTTGAATCTTGATACATTAGAGCCAAATAAAAAATTACCTGACGGAATATACGAAAGAAATATTTTATGTTCAAATTGTGATAATGTGGTTTTAGGTAGATTAGAAAATTATGCGAGTAAAATTATTTATGGGTCTAATGGTGGTCTAGCCCAAAACGAGTACCCTAAATTTGAATATCGGAAATCTATCAACGAGAATGAGCTAAAATCTATTTTAATTTCAAATATCGACTATACTAAATTTAAACTCTTTTTATTGTCTATACTTTTGAGAGCTCATTTTTCTAAGCATGATTTTTTTAGAGAGATTGACTTAGGTATATATGCTGATAAAATCAGAAAAATGATTTTAGATGGTGATGCAGGTGAAGAACACATTTTAGAAACAAGTTTATTTTATTTAAAAACTAATGATGTACTTGCTAAGTCAATTGCAATGCCTCGTTACTTAAAACAGAAAGGGAATAGTAGTTACATTTTTTCAATAAATAAGATTTTGTATTTTTTTAATTTATCACAAACGAATAAGCACCCATTAGTTGAAAAAGGGCATATAACGAAAGACGATTTAATGGAAGTAGCAGTATTAACAGGCGAATTCGCTAATAGCTTCTTTGATTCTTTTTTAGGAAAAAAAATTAGACTTAGGAATAGGTATTAATGAGTCACTAATTGGACTACATAAGTGTATATGATTAGTCTATTTAATCTTACAAAAGTATAATTTTCAATAATGTTTTGCATCGCTAATAAAAAAACAACGGCGATACTGAGGGGTATCGCCGATGCCGCATAAAGCATATTTTTTCAAAAGATTATCGCTTGTGCAAAATCTAAATGGTTTAACCATAGAAGCACCCCCTCAGTATTCCTTGTCTTTTTCATGAAAAAAGCATATTTTTGTAGAAAAAATAGCTCATGCACCACGTACTCATTGAAAGAAATCCTGCCGTTATGCTTGGTAAGCCTGTTATTAAAGGTACACGCATTACCGTTGAATTATTGATGCGCAAACTATCCGAAGGATTTACCATAGAGGATATTTTAGAAATGTATCCACACTTGACCATCACGCAAGTTCGGGCAGCGTTCGCCTATGCTGCCGATAAAATAGCCGATGAAATCACCTATGAAGTAGCCGCTTAATGATTATTTCCGATGAAAATTTGCATCAACAATTTGTTAATGATTTATTGGCAGATGGTTTTAAAGTCACATCAGTACGTGAAGTGCAGGTAGGCATGGATGACCGTGAGGTAGCCCAATGGGTTTTAGATAAAAATGCCTTGTTGATTACAGAAGATAAAGACTTTGGAGAATTGATATTTGCTCACCGAATTAAACGCATTACGATTGTATTTTTACGCTATAAAAAAGAAGATTTACCTATTATAAGACAAACTTTACGACAAGTCATTGCAGAATATTATCCTAAACAGGGTAAATATTTTATTACAATAAATGCAAAAAAGGTACGTATTACAACTTTATAAAGCAAATTTCATAAAAAACAACGGCGATACTGAGGGGTATCGCCGATGCCGCATAAAGCTTGTTTTTCAAAAAATTATTCATTTTGCAAAGTTGCGGTTCAATAAAAAGA
>JAYTGH010000479.1:0-11034 GCA_043733645.1 Flavobacterium sp.
TTTAACCTTTAAGCCCAATAGTAGCAATTGTTTCAGAAGATTCTTGCTGGGGGCTGAAAATGGCGATGAAGTGGGGGCTCTGCTGGCAGAATTTCCAATATAATGCCATTTACAAAAAATAAAAATCGCCCGCTTCTCGGTAATATTTAAATTGTTAAATGGATAAATAGTTAAAAAGCCCGAACTGCACGAACATAGGCGGTGTTGTTCTTATTGAAGGAGTACTGGGCACCACCGCCGAAAAACTGGTCCCAAGCGTAGTTGAGATCGTCCTCCGTAGAACTCCAATAGTCGTTACTAGCAAAACCGCCAACCACAGTTTTTTGTAAGTATAAAAGATTTAGTTCGTCTTTTGACGGCAAATACCAGTCGCCATAAATAGTTCCGCCAACTGTTACTGAATATTCATTACAAACAGTAGCGGCAAAAGCAGCACCGTCAACGGGGCCTTGGTTGGCTATTATAATTGCCGTGTTTTTTAGCCCTGCACCAATGCCATTACCTCTTGCACGAGTATTTGTATAAGTACCACCAAACCATCTTATTCCTGTACTTTGGTCAGCCGTGGCTGCAATTAGGCCGTGTTGCCCACCATCGTATACATAAAAAACAATTCCTCCGCCATAGCTTTCGCCAATGGTATGGACCGGGTAACCGCCAGTTGCTCCTGTTGCACCAACAGAACCAGTTGCTCCTGTTAAACCAATTGAACCTTGTGGGCCAGTTGCACCTGTAGCTCCAGTAGCTCCAGGTGTTCCATTTGCACTAAACAAGGCGTACGGCACACTCATTAATTCGTTTGTGCCAGATATGGTATAAACTGTGCCACCTGTTGGGTCAGTTTCTGTTTTTATAAAATAAGGTCCGTTTGCCCAGTTAATGCCTGCAAAAGTACCTGTAACAGGAGTTCCTGTCCCAATTTCTAAACTTGCTAAACCATTGGCGTTGGTGCTTGGTGTTTGCGTTTCTACATATACAGCCGTACCGGATGATGAACCTTGTAATATGCTTATTTTCATTCCAACAGGTGTAGAGGTTATTAACACACTACTACTATTGCGAATTACGGCTTGGTAACTCATTTTTTGTGGGGCTTGGGCAAATACACTTGCCGTTAATAATAGCCCTACTAGTATTGAATATATCTTTTTCATAGTTTTTTAGTTTTTCATGATTTTAAATGTTTTTACTTCGTTGTTATTGTTGGTTACTTTTAAAAAATAGGTGGCAGTAGGTAAGTTTTCCATTGCAATGGATTCGCTACTGCTTATTATTTTTCGGCTTTCAATTAATTTTCCACTAATGTCGTAAAGTTGAAAATTCAAAGTTGAAAGTTCAGCCTTACCTACATTAAGAGTTAAATAATTAGTTGTTGGGTTGGGGTATGCTGTTAATTCTAAATTAATAGAATGATTATCGATACCCAGCACAATAGAAATTTCGTAAGGTTGCTGCACACCTTGTGCTACCGAACCTGTGGTTCCTGTGTTAGTGGTATAAACAATTTGTCCTACCGAATAAGCAGCGGCTCCTCCGCTACCCGAAGCATTACCGCCTGTTGCGGTGGTTGCTTGTTGTGCTTGTGCTGTTAGCCCGAGGCCTAACAACAAAACACTCAATTTTACTTTTTTGTGTTTCATTTTTTTGTTTTAATTGTTACTACTTATTTATTTTTTCATTTTTGTTTCGTTCGGTTTTTCTCTGCGGTTCGGTTTTTCACAATGACCGCTAACGGTTTGGCGCTTGGCTGCAAGCACCGATGAAATTGACCAACCGAACGGCGGAATGTTAAGCAAGAAAAATAAATTTAAAATAAATATTAGTCATCCCAAACAAACATAAATTTCCTTTTCCGAAGAAATGAAATAAAATCAGATAGAAATTCTTTCGACAAATTTTGGTTTATTTGTTTGTGTTCTTGCTCGTTCATTCCTTGCACTATATAGGAAGGACTTTCTTTGCCATATTCTTTTAATTGAAATTCTTTCATCAAGTAAAGCGCTTTGTCTAGTGCGTCTGCAAGTGCGGAAGAGTCTTCTGCTATAAAAATCTTGTAATCATCGTCACCCCAGGAAGAAGGTTTGTAGTCCCCTATTGTCGGATTTGGTGAGTCAATTGTTTTTTCAAGAACACTTCCCGTCGGTTTCCATTCCATTTTACGACCAAGTTCCAGAACCTTTTCCCATGTCGAACCAGAGCAAGAAAATCTTCTATATTCCGGATCAGGTTCGCCGGTGGTTATTACCCGTTCTACGTACAATTCGCCATCGGAATCCAATCCCATTATTTCTAAAGTGTTTCGTTTGCCGTTGAACATCATAACTATAAATGCCATTGTGTTTTTTTATGTTTTTAAATTCCAATTTACCCGGTCCGGCAATTTCGATGCGAACGTCAAGTTATTTTGAGATTTATTAATGTCAAATGTGTTTCAATATGCTTGAATTTGTCTGTTGGATGTTGAAGCTTAAAGCGAAAATCATTTTGTATAAAACTTTCTCTTTTTCCAAAGTTGAAGTTGTTTGTCAAATGTTGCTCAACTTTTTTTAAGATACTTGTAAAGTCTGATTTGTAACAAAACATAATAATACCACAGTAGTTATTGTGCCAACTTAAATAGCCTTGTAATTGCTCAATTGCTTCTTTTAGTGTGTCAATTCCGTCCCAAACTTTTAATTCAAAAATATGTTCGTTTAAACCGTCTTTTGTCTTAACAAGTATGTCTGTTTTTCCTTTGCAATTTTTTGCCTCCGCATTTCCTCGTCCTTTAAAGGTCACGTTTATTGGTGTCAACATACGGTCACGAATATTTTCCTCTTTCAATCCCTGATATTCTTCAGGTCTTCTTTGTATTTCATTTGTCAGAAATTGAACAGATTTAATTAGCCTCTCAAATTGAAGTTGGTCTACACTTTTTTTATCCGATTTTGACGACTTTTTCGAACTTCCAAATTTCAGTTTTAGCCATTCTTCAAATTTGTCGTCACTCGCAAAACCAGCAACATTCATGTTGGCACAAGCTTCTCGAAGTTTTAATATACCAGTCGGTCCATAACCAAGATAATAGTTAGAACCGCAGTCGTGAGCAATAAACCACTCGTCTGCTAACTTAACTGCAACGTGTATAATTGCAGGTTCTTCGTCAACATAAATGTAGGAAAGAAATATTTTATAAAAGTCTGCTGAACGTTCTGAAAATACATCCATCCCCTCCTTACAATTAAAAATTCCGGCCCTGTCAACCATTTCGTGAAATTCGTAATACAAAATGTTGTTATAGTCCCCGCCTTTTATTAGATCAGCAAGTTTATATGCGTTGTTTGTTACGAGTGATATGTCTTGGTATGTTGTCATGAGGTTGCAGCTATAGTGCTGGGTATTGCCACTGCGCTTTTACCAAAGATAAAAATAAATGGAGAAAAACGTTGTGTCAAAACCCTGCTCGGAATGTTAAGCGGATTTAATGACACCCTTTCAATTAATTAACTTATCAACCGCCATTCCATCCGCCCTAATATTGATTGATTAGAGCATTACTAATTCCCGTACGGAATGACGCTTGATGGCACGACTAATTTCAGAGTGTAAAGCTAATTTCCGCTTAACAGTCCTCCGAGCAGGGAGGCATACAATAACAATAAAACAACAACCAATGGAAGAACTTACTCCCGAGCAGAGCTATCGTACTAAGCTAATCGAAGCCATCATTTATTTAGACAAAGTCGCCACAGAAACATTCACCGAAATCGTCAACCTGGCAATGATAGGTGAATTCAGCGAAATTGAATTTGAAGAAGGTGAAGAAATTAAATTTCAACTCGCTCATTTTAGGAACTACAAGGATCAAAATGTGCAAGTGCTAATAAATCATCTCGATGAAACCAATGTAAAAATTAATTGGTTGATCAATGTGAATGATGTAACGGAAGATGAGTTTCTGATTGATGTGAAATACGAATAATTTTACACCCTTCTGAAAATCTCCCATATACCACCCGCTTGATGCAATGTTAAACGAAAATTAGTCGAACAAAATATAGCCCATTCGGTGGAATGTTAAGCGGAATTACATACAAAGACTGAAATCAGCATCCCCTCAAGCGTCATTCCGCCGCGAGTTAGCAACTTTGTTTCTTATTTTTATACAACAGACAAATAGACAAACATTCGCCTTTGCCAATTCCCGACGGAATGACATTTGAGTGTTTAGATAATTTATAACTTTATTGCTAATTTCCACTGTCCGAGCTTCCAATTCATATGACTCAATTGTATTTCTATCTAAAATAAATTCAATGGGCGAAGTTATTTGGCAAAAACAATATTCTACCCAAGATTCGACAATCAGATTTACGAACATCAAATTAATTGCACTTTTTATTTTGGTTTCCGAGTGTAATGCCGGTTAGTTAATAGACAGACTGCCGTTATGTGTCATGCTTGGGCGACCTGCAAACTCCGAACTGTGGTGAAAGAAATTAACTTTGACAAACTGAAATTAAAATAACGGGGGATGCTGAAAACCGAACAGAGTAAGCACTAAATAAAAACAATAATAAAATGAAAAAACTAATTCCGTCATTACTCCTCACCATCTTCGCTCAATACTCCTTTGCCACCGTCTGGCTTGTCGGCTCTACCCAAACCTATACCCTGCCAAGCCAGGTAAGTACATTGGTACAGGATGGCGATACCATTTATATAGATGGCGGTGTTTATGCCAATGATGCCACCAAGTGGCCAAAGAAGAATTTAAAATTCATCGGTCTTGGCACCAGTGGCAATCGCACGGTGCTGCAATACACCGGTGATATACCCAACGGCAAAGGAATATTTGTGTTTGAAACACCAGGCACCTGCGATAATGCTTACCTTGAAAACATAGTGTTTGACGGAGCGCAGGTTTCTAACGGCAACGGAGGCAACGGAGCAGGCATCCGTTTTCAGGCAAATAACTTAATGGTCAATAATTGCAAGTTCATGAATTGCCAGAACGGAATTCTCGAAGGCCACGGAAGTGTAACTACCAGCAATGTCACAATCCTGAATTCTGAATTTGAGAACAACGGTTATCAGTTGCAGAACGACCCTACCTATTCCGGTTACGAACATCATATTTATATCAGTGCGAGTGCGGATACCCTGTTGGTGATGAACTGCTATTTCCATCATCCGCGCGGGCAGGCAAACTCGCTGAAGACAAGAGCGCAGCGAAGTTTTATTTTATACAATCTGATAGATGAAGAAGCCACCGGTTACGGAAGCTGGGAGCTGAACATTGCACAGGGAGGATTGAATGTAATTATGGGCAATGTGATTATTCAAGGAGCTGCCGGTGCCAACCACGGAATTATAGGTTACGATGCCGCCACCAATGCACTCGAAGATTTTTATTTTATCAACAATACCGTCATTAATCAGTACGTGGGGAATATTAAATACTTTAATACCGTTCCTGCTTCGGGTATTAATACATTTAAAATCTACAACAACATTTTTGCATCGGTTACCGGTGCAAGTAATACCATGTTCACAGGCAACACACCATTTGTGTTGGACTCATCCAATAATCTTATCGCTGCGAATTATTTAACTCTTGGTTTTACAAATCCTGCCGTGAATGACTATTCTTTAACTGTTGCTTCAACCCAAGCAATAGATAATGGAACGAATGCAGGAACCACGAACACCGCATATTCGTTGACTCCAGTAAACATGTATCAAGCGTTTGATTCGGTTTTACTGCCGCGAAGTATTACAGGAGGATTGATAGACATAGGCGCGTATGAATATTCTGTTGCCTCCGGAATTGAAGAAAATCAATCGCGTATGGATATTTCTGTTTACCCGAATCCCACCACCACAGAAGTAACAATAAACTTTGGCAAAGCAGCGCGCTATGCTGTGCAACTTTGCAACACGTTTGGAGAAGTGTTGGCGCAAACACAAATAAATTCCACAACACTTTCGCTTAATATCAGCAACGAGCCGAAAGGAATCTATTTTATCACGGTAACGGACGAGGCGAGAAATAAAGTAATAAGGAAAGTGATAAAGATGTAATTAGCAAAATAGAGGATGGACACAGTAGCACGAACGCATAATCGAGTAGCCCTCCCTACGCACAATTACGTAGGGAGAGGCTCTCATACCACCGTACATGCGGACCTCGCATACGGCGGTTTGCCAAGCATACAGCAAAAGCTCTTTACACCTTTTACTGCTTTGTCGTACTTTGAAATAAAGCTAGTAAACTCGAAGTTTTAAACCTCTTTATTATATTTCCGACTACTAAGCATTCAGTCCTTCGCTAGATCGTGAGTCCTCCAATCTTTTTCATTGGCTCGTTACCTCTAACTACTATGACCTCTGCTGACTTCTTCGCTTGTCCAAACACGTGGACGCGAAGGCCTCCCTCGGTAAGTCAAATACCCTTTAAGTTTACTCCTGCTGAATCTACATCATTGAACTTTTGTACTCTTCGAACTTTAGTATGCTGTACTACCTTATCCGTTCAACGATGCCTCCTATTCAGTTTCTGTTTCCCGAAAAATCGGGACAGGCTGTCAGTGCAAACTTTCGCAGTCTCGCTTACTTCAGTGCATACCTGATATACCGGGAGCTGGGCTCCGGCACAAGATATGTGATGGAAAAATTTATTGAGCGAAATAATTTACCCGTGAGAAAAAAAATGGAGCTTACTTCCAATGAAGCTGTAAAACAAGCTGTAATAGCAGGATTGGGTTATTCCATTATGCCTCTAATTGGAATTAAAAGTGAATTGAATAAAGGAGATTTACAAATTATTCCCCTTAAGGGATTCCCCATCAAATCGGTTTGGAATTTAATTTGTTTGAAGAACAAAAAAAAATCACCGGCTGCCAATGCTTTTTTGAATTACATAAAAAAAGAAAAGGGTAAAATCATTAAAGAAAAGTTTGATTGGTTTGAACAGTATTAACCTGAGTTCGGTATAAGACTTGAAAGCAAATATATTTGGCGGCTTCATGGAGAAAATTATCGTTGACAACTGACTTTGAAAAGAAAAAGCTATAGATGGTAACTACTTCAGTCTCCGGCAGAAATGAGCATGCAAATATGCTAAACCTGTATTGATACAAAAAACATTACGCATAACATTACCCGGGAGAGATTATAAAAATGAATTAATAAGGCAACGAGATCGTTTCCGGTTCTCTTAACTCATAGTTATATTCATTTGTTAAATAACTTATCGGAGAATTTGGAAATGTAATTATATCTTTCATAGTGATACCCCAAGGCTTCCAATAGTTTGCCAATACCTGGCTAAACATGTTGTCATCCCAGATAAAAAACAAATCTTTTTCATTATGCCCGGACAAAGGAACAGCTTCTATCTGCATGCTATCGTCCATATGATGTATTTTATATTGACACGAATTTTTTAATAAATAATTGGAATAAATAAATCTCCCACAAAGTTCTTCAAACTGAATTGGGTGCAATGTTTTATCAGCAATTTTATCAGTAAGCTCTTTGTGATAAATGCCGTTTTCCCCGTTATCCTGAAGGCAGGCCACTATTCCAAAATCGTTCATTCCCAAAGAAAAATCTAAGTTGTTGGTACTGTCTTTATAATTAAATACATCTTTAGAATATTTTATTTTAACTACCCTAATAGTCCAAGGCTTGGCTCCCTTAAATTCCATTGGCAGCACCAGAGATTGCAGCATCAAATGAAGGTTTTTGAATTTGGTGGTTAAAAAAGGAGACAACGTAAAATTTTGGTTCTGTGCTTTATGTTCCTTCATTGCAAATATAATATCGTGGTATAAAATGCCGTAAACAAATTTAGCCATCCATTGAAACAATCGTTCTTCCGGAATTTTTTTAACTTCTTCGTAACCTAACGAAAATGCTTGTTTAATCTCTTCCTCCAATGGGTTTAGAGTATTTTCAATAACACCGGCGAAACATGGTAATTTTAAATCTTGATATTTTACAACATTTTTCTTCTCTAACATCTGCAATGTTTTATCTTTTAAAGAATAACGATTGATGAGCCATTCAGGGAAAACAGAAATTTGTTCTTCGGTGGAACTTGTTTTTTTGCCGGTAAGAAAACATTCCTCCGGATTAAAATGCAAATTTTCGAAAGGGTTGTAAAGCTGAATTGCCATTATTTAGAAATTTTTTATTGGGTTAAAAATTTGCTAAACCTTTTGCCTTGTACACCACCGCATCCAGTTTCATTTGTTTTATCATGCTCTCCAATCCTCCGGCACGTTTCATCGAAAGCATACTTTTAAATCCTATCCTTTCAATAAAATTAAGTGGTGCATTAATAATTTCATCAGGTGTATGTCCCGAAAGTACATGAATCATCATGGCAACAAGTCCTTTCGCATAATCTGCATTCGCATCTGCCTGAAAAATAATTTTCCCGTCCACCAATTCACTGTATAACCACACATGCGCCTGACATCCTTTTATCATACGGTTATCTGTTTTCAGTGAATCATCTAACAGTTTCAGGTTTTTTCCCAAATCAATTAGGTAGCCGAATTTATCAAACAAGTCCTCAAACTCCGCAAATTCTTCCACGAGTTCCTGCTCTGTATTTTCTATTGTTTTCATCTCTGTCATTATTTGATTAATTGATTTATAAATCTGCTGCCTGAGCAATTAGTTCAGCCACATCCATTACTTTAACCGATTGTTCTTTATTGAAATGTTTTACACCATCGGTCATCATTGTGTTACAAAACGGACAACCAACAGCAATAATATCAGGACTCAATGCCAAGGCTTCTTCCGTGCGCTCAACATTTACCTCTTTGTTACCTTTTTCAGCTTCTTTAAACATTTGCGCTCCGCCTGCACCACAGCATAATCCATTTGCTTTACTGCGTTTCATTTCTGCAAGTTGAACATCTAAATTTAAAATGACTTCACGTGGAGCTTCGTATACATCGTTGCCACGACCCAAATAACAAGGATCGTGAAATGTTATTTTTTTACCTTCAAAACTTCCTCCTTCAATTTCTATTCTACCACTGTCTAATAAATCCTGTAATAATTGTGTATGATGAATCACTTCGTAATTTCCACCAAGTGAAGGATATTCGTTTTTCAATGTATTAAAACAATGCGGACAGGCGGTTACAATTTTTTTTACATTATAACCATTCAACACCGTGATATTATTCATTGCCTGCATTTGAAATAAAAATTCGTTACCTGCACGTTTTGCGGGGTCTCCGGTACAACTTTCTTCTGTACCCAAAACTGCAAATTTTACATTCGTATGATTTAAAATTTTAACTAAAGCTTTGGTAACTTTCTTTGCTCTGTCATCAAAACTTCCGGCACAGCCAACCCAAAATAAAATTTCCGGCATCTCACCGGCTGCCATGTACTCAGCCATTGTAGGCACTTTTAATGGTTCGCTCATTTTTAAAATTTTATTTTTTATTATAAATTATACTAATTCGTACTATTCGTTTTTCCAATTTAATCTATCTGCCTGAGAGAACTGCCAGGGCGCACCATTATTTTCTATATTGGTAAACATTGTATTTAATGCGACTGGTGCTGCGCTTTCTTCCATCACTAAAAATCTTCGCATATCTATAATAATACTTAATGGATCAATATTTACAGGACACACCTCCACACAAGCATTACACGATGTGCAGCCCCATAACTCCTCATTAGTAATGTAAGAACCCAACGATTTGCTGTCATCTATAAATTTTCCATTTTTATCAATATTTTTTCCTACTTCTACTAAACGGTCACGGGTGTCCATCATAATTTTACGAGGCGATAATAATTTACCCGTCATATTTGCCGGGCAAACATCTGTGCAGCGACCGCACTCTGTACAGCTATATGCATCCAATAATTGTTTCCAACTTAAATCGGTAACATCTCTCGCGCCAAAACGAATGGCTTGTTCAGGATTAGCAGGTGGTGGAATAAATGAAGTATCAAGCATTGCTTTCACTTCATTAGATACGGATTCCAAATTGGTAAACTGTCCTGGTGGATTTAGGTTTGAATAATACACATTTGGGAACGCTAATAAAATGTGGAGGTGCTTCGAATATGGCAAATAATTTAAAAAACCTACAACCATTGTTATATGTCCCCACCAACCAATTCTTTCAATAGAGTGAAGCGTGTGTTCTGACATTCCTCCAAAAAGCAACGGTCCAAGATGACTGCTGATCGCTAATCCTAACGAATGATCACCAAGATTTTGAGCATGTGATAATCCTCTGGAATAAAGCACTTCGTCCGCTCCGTTCATCATAAAAATAAAGCAGATCAATGTCATCTCTCCCAACAGAATTAAATTTGCATCTAATTTCGGCCATCCATTCAATTCGCTTTTAATAAGACGAGGGACTTTCAATAAATTTCTTCTTGCCAAAAAAGCAATAGTACCGATAAATGCAAGTACTGATAAAATTTCAATGAAACTAACCATGAAGGTATAAAACCCACCTAAAGAAGCACGGAACATCCGGTGATTTCCTAATGCGCCATCTAAAACAATTTCGATGAGCTCGATCTGCGTGATCATAAAGGCTGCATACAAAAATAAATGCAACAATGCAGGAATAGGTTTTTTAAACATTTTTTTTTTGACCTAAAGCAACCAGTGTCATTACTTTTAATCGTTCTAACGGACGATCTGTTCTATCCGTTTTCTTTCCCAATAAAATGTTCCTTCTGATCTTATGCGCATTAAATAAAAAAAATGCGCTTCCACCAGAAAATAATAAAATGAATATGATGCTTGCTATCATAACGTTCTACAAATTTAGAATATTAACAAATGTTGCATTTACTTACAAATACAAATCGTTGGTTCAACTTAATCTCTTTTGACTTTATCAATTGCGTTCGCCAGTTTTCTATCTTTTTCTGTAATGGTATAGCCTTCATCATGGGTACACAAGGTGATATTTCCTTTGTTATACATATTGCTCCAGATGGGATGATGATTCATCTTTTCGGCTATCAATGCGACTTTGGTCATAA
>JAYTGH010000480.1:0-4183 GCA_043733645.1 Flavobacterium sp.
TCAATAGCGTCAATCATAGTTTTAAAATTTAAAAGTGAAACAAAATGTTATTTATTGTAGTCTTAAAACTATGAAAAATGATTGTTGTAAGAAATAAAATGCGGTAAATTTTAACATTTTCATCGATTAAATGCAAATTTTATCCATAAACGTCAATGGTCCTACTTCATAAATTTTTTCCCGAAAACGTCCCGATAGGTAGCGGGAAGGTTTCGGGAAGACCCGAAAGCGTGTTTCTAGGTATCGGCGAACTTTCGGGAAGACCCGAAAGGGCAAAGCTATATAGCGGGAAGGTTTCGGGAAAGCTTGGTGGGGTGTTGCTAGGTAGCGGGAGGGTTTTGAGTAGTATTTTTGTCATGCTGACGCAAGAAGCATCTCATTATTCTTGTCATTGTTTACGTGATTAGTGTTATGGAGATTCCTCCTTACGTCGGAATGACAAAAGTTCCGTCGGAATGACAAGTTTTACGGATAGCTTTTGTCATGCTGACGTAAGGAGGCATCTCATTATTCTTGTCATTATTCTTGTCATTATTCTTGTCATTGTTTACGTGATTTGCGTTATGGGACTCCTCCTTACGTCGGAATGACAAAAGTCCCGTCGGAATGACAATTATTATGTATCATCTCCTTAATTACCTTCATCGTCTCGATACTCAAGACGCATATGCGTTTACAGCTTATTCAAAATATTTAAAAGCAGTGGTAAAAGTTTAGGCTATTCTTTATTCCTATCTTTTATTATTTGCATCAAGAAAAGAAATCCTATCATAGTCATCGAGGCAATACCAAGATAATGATTTTTATTATCTGAAGAACTTAAATTCTTATAGTCGATTTCATAAAAATGTATTCCTAAAAGGATAATGCAGGCAATGAGACAGATGATTTTAAATGTTTTCATAACTAAAGTTTTCCCTGATACATTGCCTTTACAATACCATCTGCCAAACCAATTTTTGGCACAAAGAGTTGTCGGGCGCCACTCCATTTCATTGCGTTTAAATACACTTTTGTTGCCGGTATAATTACATCAGCTCGGTCCGTATTCATGGCTAACTCGGCGATACGCTGTTCGTAGGTTAATGAATTTAAATATTGGTATTGGGAATTTAAATATAAATAGGATAAGGGTTTGTCTTGTAATTTACCTGAGAGTTTGAACAACTTATTGATGTTTCCACCGGAACCAATAAGGATAACGTTTTCAAATTCTGAGGTGTTGCATTTAATCCATTTTTCTATTTCTTCCCAAACGATATCGCTAACCATATTGTTCAGCATACGAACGGTTCCGATTTTAAATGATTTTGATGTTACCATTTTTCCATTGGTAAACAAAGAAAACTCAGTGCTTCCACCGCCAACATCTACATATAAATAAGTTTGGTCGGTTTTTAGGAAATCGTGCAAATCAGAAGACGCAATAATAGTAGCTTCAATTTTTCCGTCGATGATATCAATATCAATATCACACTTTTCTCTTATGGTATCGGCAACTTCTTTTCCGTTATAAGCTTCTCGCATAGCCGATGTGGCGCAGGCTTTGTATTTTTCTACCTTATACACTTTCATCAACAATTTAAACGCTTTCATGGCATCAATCATTCGGTCAATATTTTCGTCTGAGATTTCGCCAACGGTAAAAGCATCTTGCCCTAAACGAATTGGAACCCGAATCAAAGCACTTTTATTAAATTGAGGTTCCTTGTCTTGCTGCTCTACAATATTGGTAATGAGCAATCGCATGGCATTGGAACCAATATCAATCGCTGCATATTTTTTAATTGAAATCATATATTGAGGCAATAGTAATTAGGCAATAGCCATTAGTTTAAATTTACTCGTTTAAGGTTTCTAATCTGTCTTTATAGTAATTATAAGTTTGATGTTGGGCTCTGAAAATAGGTTCATCTTCGGCACGAACACGGTATTTGTTTTCAAATTTCTCAGAATGGTAGCGCGCTTTTACGTTTCCTTTCCAGCCGATATTAAAAGTATCAATAATTTGTTTTTTGATTTCTTCATCATATATCGGACAGGTTACTTCTACCCGACCATCTAAATTACGGGTCATAAAATCGGCAGACGAAATATAAACTTCCGGATCATCATTATTGCAGAAAATATACGAACGTGTATGCTCAAGAAAATAATCTACAATGCTAACAGCTTCAATGTTTTCACTCATTCCTTTCACACCAGGAATTAAGGAACAAATGCCTCTCACCTGCAATTTAATCTTTACTCCGGCATTACTGGCTTCATATAATTTATCGATAATTGGGTAATCCGAAATGCTGTTCATTTTTAGATTAATGTATGCCGGACGGCCTAAAGTAGCATTGTTAATTTCTCTGTCGATTAATTTATAGAACCTGGAACGCGTGTAATGCGGCGATACTATGAGGTGTTTGTAACGATGAATTCGGTAATTAACATCAAAGAAATCAAAGATTTTAGAAACGTCTTTCAAGATTTGCTGATGACTGGTAAAGAGTGTTAAATCGGTATAAATTTTTGCGGTGCTTTCGTTAAAATTTCCGGTAGAAATAAAGCCGTATCGTTTTAGTTTTCCTTCTTCTATTCGATCGATCAGACATATTTTGCTATGCACTTTTAATCCTTTGATACCAAAAATAAGTTCAATTCCTTCTTGCTGCATTTGCTCGGCATAAGAAATATTACTGGCTTCATCAAAACGTGCCTGAAGCTCTATTTGAACCGTAACCTTCTTACCATTTTTGGCAGCATTAATAAGCGAACTCACTATTTGAGAGTTTTTTGCCAAACGATATAAGGTGATTTTTATCGAAGTTACTTTTGGGTCTAGAGCTGCTTCGCGCAGGAATTTTATCAGATACGAAAACGACTGAAATGGCGCATTTATTAAATAATCTTTTTTGGCAATTTTATTCAAAAGACTACCGTCAAGTGACAAACCTTCCACCGGAAGTGGCACTCGTGGCGGATACAACAAATCAAATCGACCAAGGTTTGGAAAGTTCATATAGTCACGACGATTGTGATATCTACCACCAGGAATTACTCCATCAGAAGCATCAATTCCCATTTTGGAAAGAAAAAATTTAAGTGTGTCTTTTCCAATATGTTCATCATAAACAAACCGAACGGGTTCACCAATACGTCTGTCTTTTACTGAAGTTGCTATCTTTTCGAGCATGCTTTTACTCATGTCACTATCGATGTCGAGCTGTGCATCACGCGTGATTTTTATCATGTGAGCCGAGATACTTTCGTAATCAAAAATGTTGAAAATACTACTCAAATTATAACGTATTAAATCATCGAGCATTATCAAGTATTGCTTACCATCTTTGTTGGGAAGCTCCACAATACGATTGGTGTTTTTTGGAATTTCTATAATTGCATAACGCACTTCGGGTTTAGCTTTCTTTACTAAGCTCAACATACCCGATTTTTGTTCGCTTTTCATTACTAATTTGACCGCCAAATAACCCGAAGTGTCTTTTAACAAAGGGAATTCTGCCAAGTCATTTAAGATAATCGTAACGAGTTCCGGGCTTATTTTTTGGATAAAAAAATCTTTGATAAAGTTTTCGTGCTCTCCTGAAACTTCATTTTCATCAATGATAATAATGTTTTGCTTTACTAGTTCCTTTTCAATTTTGTTAAGCACGCGAAGGCTTTCTGACTGTTGTTTGATTACTATTTCGGTAATGTCTTTAACCAATTGCTGGGCTGAAATTCCACCAAGGATTTTTTCACCTGTTTGACCAGACAAACTCAAACGACGAATGGCGGCAAATCGGACACGGAAAAATTCATCTAAATTATTGGAAAAAATACCTATAAACCGAAGTCTTTCTAATAAAGGAACCGCTTCATCAGCTGCTTCCTGTAATACTCTGGCATTAAATGCCAACCAACTTTTTTCTCTATCTATATAACGAAAACGGGAATCTGTACTCATATTATTTTAAATCACTTGGGAAAATAACTTTCTTGGTAACACCTTTTTCAATGTCATTCCAAGAGTTATTGTCAAATATAATATATACAAATCCGGAAGTAGAAACATTATCGATAAAGATGTTCCCAAATTTATTGACAAAATTTGTAATTGCCTCATTGTGTCCAAAAAGAATTAAGTTATCATAATCATTTGGACATGATTTGATGATTTGTTCCAGCTTTCTTT
>JAYTGH010000481.1:0-10970 GCA_043733645.1 Flavobacterium sp.
TGCGTTATCGAAAACCATAAGCCGTTGTTTATTGGCGTTTCGGATATGTTGAAAATCTCAACAAACAGAACGGTTGATTTACTGAAACGTGAGCTGGAAATTCAGTTGGATGAACTCGAAAACAAATGGCATTTTTCTACGTTAGAGAAGATTTTCATTCGTGAAGAAATGTATATTGATTTCAAATTGTATTCCGACAGAGAATCGCTTTACGTGTATATGTATGACCAATTCAAGCCATTCTTAAAATCATTCGTTCGTGAAATAAACGATGACGATTTACAAAAGCTGACTCAGATTCCTATGATTCGTATTACGCGTTTTGATTCGGATAAGGCAGATGATGCGATTTCTAAATTGGAAGCCGAAATGGAACAGGTAAAACATCATCTGAATAACATAATTGATTTCGCAATTGACTTCTTCCAAATGCTGAAAGACAAATACGGAAAAGGAAGAGAACGTCAAACGGAATTGAGAAGTTTTGATACTATCGAAGCGACAAAAGTTGTTCTTAGAAATACCAAACTATATGTAAATAAAGAAGAAGGTTTCTTTGGAACCGGCTTGAAGAAAGATGAATACGTTGCCGATTGTTCCGATATTGATGATGTGATTGTATTCCTGCGCGACGGGAAAATGATGATTGCCAAAGTTGACGACAAAAAGTTTGTTGGAAAAGATATCATTCATATTGCAGTTTTTGATAAGAACGATATGCGTACGATTTACAATATGATGTATCGTGACGGAAAGAATGGTTCAACGTTCATCAAACGTTTTAATGTTTCGGGAGTTACGCGTGATAAATTCTATGATTTGACTCAGGAGAAAGCCGGATCACAAGTCTTGTATTTCTCGGCTAATCCTAATGGTGAAGCTGAGGTAATTACCATTTTATTGCGCCAGGTAGGAAGCATCAAGAAACTGAAATGGGATTTAGATTTTACCGATATTGCCATCAAAGGAAGAGCTTCGCGAGGGAATACCGTAACCAAATACCCAATTAAGAAAATCGAATTAAAAGAAAAAGGAATTTCTACATTACGTCCGAGAAAAGTTTGGTTTGATGATACAGTCCAAAGACTAAACGTAGATGGAAGAGGCGAGTTGCTTGGCGAGTTCAGACCAAATGACCGATTACTTCTTATCAATCAATCAGGGAAACTGAAAACGATTATTCCGGAACTGACGACGCATTTTGATGAAGATATTGTTGTGATGGAAAAATGGAATCCAAACAAACCCATTTCTGCGATATATTACGACGGAGAAAAAGAGCGTTACTTTGTCAAGCGATTCTTAGTAGAAAACGAAAACAAGGAAGAAATCTTTATAACAGAACATGAGAAGTCTCAATTGGAAATCGTTTCAACGGATTGGCGGCCAATGGCGGAAATTATTTATACCAAAGTAAAAGGCGTTCAGAAAGATAATCAAATCATTAATTTGGAAGAATTCATAGCAGTAAAAGGAATCAAAGCCGTAGGAAACCAATTGACTACAGATAAACTAAAACAAGTTAATTTGTTAGAATCGTTGCCTTATGAAGAACCTGAACCCGAACCAGTTGAAGAAATGGAAGTCAGCAATGAATCTGATATTTCAGATGATATTCAAACAGAAACTAATGATGATGGGCAGATAACCTTGTCGTTAGAATAATTTAAAATCCCGTCTCGTTCTAAAACGAGCCGGGATTTTTTTATGGGTTTTGTGGTAAACTGCTTTTTCCCCTTTATTTATTCTTAACAATTATTCATCAAATTTTACAAAATAGTAAAACAAATAAAAATAATAGTGTAACACATTTGACAATCAAAAAAGGCATATTTGTATGTGGATTTTATAAACAGAATCTAATAATCTAAAACAAATATGATTACCGAAGAAATTGCCAAAGTTCTTAATGAACAATACGTACCAAGCGCAGAATTTTATAGACAAATAATTGATAGTTTACAGGACTATTCCATTTTTACGGTCGATAAAGAATTAAATATAAACAGTTGGAATTCGGGCGCAGCAAAAATATTTCAATATACTACAGATGAAATTATAGGGAAACCATTTGAAACCATTTTTACCAAAGAAGATAAAGAGGCGGGTATTCCGCAAGAAGAAATTGATATGGCACTAAAAGTTGGAAGATCGGTAGATGTAAGATGGCACAGCTGTAAAGACGGAAAAACATTTTATGCTGATGGTTTAGTATTTCCATTAAAAAACCCGGATAATGAAGTGATAGGATATGTAAAAATATTGCGTGATATTACTGATAGAAAAGCATCGGAAGACGCTATAAAAAAATATGCAAAAGAACTTGAGGAACTTAATACACATAAGGATAGTGTACTTGCGATTTTATCACACGATTTAAGAAGTCCATTGGCGGGTATTATTCAAGGTGCTGACTATTTGATATCTAATTTTAATACAATAGAACCTGAAATGGTAAAAGATTTACTGCAGGAATTTCATAATGCAACTGTAAATGAGTTAAGCATGTTGGATTACTTGGTAGAATGGGCAAGTATAAAGTATGCAGCCCAAGCATTTGCTCCTACTAAAATTGAACTTGTGCATTATGTGAAAAAAGTTTTTGAATTATTAAAAGAAACCGCAGCCATAAATACAATAAATCTTCATAGTGAAATAGGTGAGAATTGTAGTGTGTTTGCCGATGAGAAAATGTTGCTTTCTATTCTTCAAAATATAGTTTCCAACGCCATAAAACATTCGCATAAAGGAGGACAAATTACTTTATCAGCTAAGCATGGTAAAAATATGATGATTGTAGAAATAAAAGATACAGGCATTGGTATGTCAAAAGAAATACTGGATAAACTTTTTGCGCCTCAGGTAAAATCGCTTTCTAAAGCTGTAGAAGAAAACAAAGGAGCAGGCATTGGCTTATTGTTGGTAAAAGGTTTTTTAGAAAAAAATGGTGGACATATATGGGTTGAAAGTGAAGTAGGTAAAGGATCTTCTTTTTATTTTACATTACCAATTAACAAACCTTCAGATAAAATTGTTGTTTTGGAATAAGAAGCTATTCACATATAAAATAAATTGCAAAAATTGCAAGAAATCAAATAGTTAACTTTCTAGCCCCGATGGTAGAGAAAATCTCGTCTTTTGGGACGAGATTGTAACATAGAGTGGAAATTGTCCCCGAAGTTTCGGGGCTGATAAATCCCGAACCATTGCTTCGCCAATTCGCTATCGCTCGGGTCGCTCCTAATTGGTTACATCTTCATCTTTCAATTTTCTGTCGACAATTTTATTGTTATGAAGCTTAACAGGTTTTTTACTTTTCTTCATTCTCAAATTCAAAAATTCTACGAATAAGGAGAAGAAAATAGAGAAGTATAAATAGCCTTTTGGAATTGTTCCAACTTCAACATCGTTGCCAAATTTAAAGTGTGCCAAATGCGAACCTTCGGCAATAAGCATTACACCAATTAGTATCAGAAAAGACAACCCAAGAATTTGAATAGTTGGATGTTCGTTCACAAATTTAGAAACCGGTCCGGCAAAAACCATCATAATCAGGATTGAAATTATTACGGCTAAAATCATAATAATTAAAGCGCCTTCATAACCAAATCCACCTTCTGCTGGAGCTTTCATATTGACCATTCCAATTGCTGTCAAAATACTGTCAAAAGAAAAGACAATATTTAGCAACGCAATCTGTAAAATAGCACCCGATATGCTGTTGCTGGCTTTCCCTTTTTCGCTTTCTTCTTCGCCTTCCATTTTGTGGTGAATTTCGGAAACCGATTTATATAACAGAAATAATCCACCACCAAAAATAATAAGACTTTGCCCCGTTATATGCGCTTCAAAAAATCCCCAATCAATCGCTAAAATAGTGTCTTGTAAACTCAAAACCCAAGTGATTCCGAAAAGCAAAATAATTCTAAACGCCATCGCCAATAATAATCCAACTCGTCTGGCTTTAGGTTGATCTTCTGCTCTTAATTTCCCGGAAACTATCGAAAGGAAAACGATGTTGTCAATTCCTAGTATTATTTCAAGAAAGGTTAATGTTAAGAGCGCAATCATTGCATTTGGCGTAAATAAGATTTCCATTTATAAGTTTAAGTTTAACGGTTAAACATTGTTATTCTAGTTTTGTTACAGTGCCTCGTTGCTTTTTGTTGCTTCCCACAAAGGCATATTCAAAAGTATAGCTATTCTTTTCAGTAAACAAAATTTTCATGCTGATTGCCTTTTCTTCTGTCATGTTTTTCGGATGTAATTTCTGCAGTATGAATTCGCAGTCATTTACCCAACGCACCGAAGCCGTATCGGTTTTTCCGTTATAGGTTTCAATTTGCAGGTTTTCCGTTCGGACAAAAGTTGATGTATGTTTTTTACCATCAATATCTTGTGTAAACTCAAACTTCCCGGTTTTGAAATCTTGGCAATTGCGTTCATGATTGTTGCAAGATGCGAGTAGGATTGTAAATAGGAGTAATGCTGTTTTTTTCATTTTTTTAGAAGCTATTTCCCGCTTTTCGTTTCAATATTTTTAGATTTCCCTGAAAGGGAAATCTAAAAATGATTTCCACTGCAATCGGGGCTAGTTTATTTTAATTTATCGAGTTCATCATCCGTAAAATTCTTAATTCTTTTCTCTTTAGAAAACTTATCAGCATTATAACTATTCGATTTATTCTTCGGAATAGAAAGTGAATTCCATTCGGTTTGCTTTAGCATTTTGGCATAAAAAACAATCTGTCCAATATGATACGGATAATGCGCCAACTGACGGTTTATCGCTTCAATCACGGTATGACCTTCATTTCGAATATAAATAATGGTTTCTAATTGCTCAGAAGTTAACGAGTTAATCATGTTAAAAAAACAATCCCAGCCTTTGTTCCAAATGTTCATTAGTTCTCCTTTGTCATTCCCATGAAGATGGGAATCGTCGAATTCGCCATCGCGGTTACGCCATTCTTTTTCACCATCAGAAGTCAAAAAATTAGTCCAGCGCGAAATCATATTTCCCGAAAGATGTTTTACAATAACCGCAATCGAATTAGTGTCTTCATTTACCGAAATAAATAATTGCTCTGGTTCCAATTGTTCCATTGCTTTTTCTCCCAATGTTTTATAATAGAGAAATTGCTTTCTGATGCTTTCTAAATATTGATTATTTATCATGATTAAAAAGTGCGTCGGTTAAGGTTTTTATTCCTTTAAACATAAAATAGACGGCTAAAAAACAGAAAGTAATTCCAAAAGCCAATACCAAATAATGCCACACATTTTGCTTATTGATAAACGCATTATAAATCACGCTAGGTCCAATAAACATTAATGGCAATGCATATAACAAATATTTGATTCCTTTGTCTAAAAGCTCTTTATTGATTGGCATTTTAAAATTTTATTTGGATTCCGATTCCGTTTTGATTCGCCACTGCATTGAGGTCAAAATTAGTATCAACTGAACTCGTATTTTTGAGTCCGTCGTTATAAGTTTTGATAGCTTCTTCCACTTTTTTTGCTCTTCCGGAAAGTATCGGAATTGAAATGGCAACAACACCTATACCAGCATAAGTTATAGCAGTTGGATATTTTACATCCGAAAACAAACCAACAGCTAAATCAACAACACAAGCAGTAGCTCCCAATCCGAATAGCATGCCGCCAATGGCCTCTTTTGATTTGGCTGTCTTGTAAAGATGAAGGGAATGTAGGTTTGAAGCTACTATTTTTTTTACCTGATAACTCGGAACTTGTATATCGTTCTGATAGATTTTTCCTTTTTCTAATTTGAGTTCAACTGGCGTATTTTTTTTTAGGGTAAGTCCTTGGGAAAAGGCTGTAAATCCTATAAGTAATGTGATTATGAAAGGTAGTTGTTTCATTTTAAGAAGTTATGAGTTTATTTATTGTAATTATCGACCGCTTTTCTGACGCTGCCAAATTCCTTAAGTAATTCTGACGCTTTTTCATAGTCAACAGGAATTTCACTCATTATCATTTTTACGCCACGATCTACAAGTTTGTCATTACTTAATTGCATATCAACCATTTTATTGCCTTTGACTTTCCCAAGCTGAATCATTGTTGTGGTAGAAATCATGTTTAGGACTAATTTCTGTGCTGTTCCAGCTTTCATTCGGGAACTTCCGGTTACGAATTCAGGGCCAACCACAACTACTATGGGAAACTTTGCCGTCATGGCTATCGGACTTCCTTCGTTGCAGGTGATACAACCCGTAATGATGTTTTTTGAATTGCATTTTTCCAATCCGCCAATGACATAAGGCGTGGTTCCCGATGCGGCTATTCCAATAACCACATCATCAGTTGTTACACCATGTTCCTGTAAATCTATCCAGGCCTGAAGTTTATCGTCTTCGGCATTTTCTACCGCACGTCGAATGGCTTTGTCACCACCGGCTATAAGTCCGTTAACCAAATCAAACGGAACTCCAAAAGTTGGCGGACATTCCGATGCATCAACGATACCTAATCTTCCTGAAGTTCCAGCACCAATATAGAAAAGCCTTCCGCCGAGTTTCATTTTCTCGACAGTTTTGCTAACCAAGGCTTCTATTTGTGGCAATGCTTTTTCCACCGCAAGTGGAACAGTTTTATCTTCTTTATTGATATTGTTTAACAAATCGGCAACTGACATTCTTTCTAAATGTTCGTAGTGAGAGGATTGTTCGGTGGTTTTGTTGAAGGACATTTTTAGTTTCTGAGTTTCTGAGTTGCTAAGTTACTAAGTTTTTTACTTTTGGCATAAAGCGTTTGTCGCTTTTTAGTAAAGGTTTATTTTTCACTACTAAAAGTATATACATCACCCCATTTATGACCTTTATCTTCAGTGCATGGAATAAAAAATTCTTTTGGCAGGCCTCTATTGAGATTTATAATTCTGGTTTTCCTTAAATAACAGTGCTTTGAATCTTCCAGATAGAGTAATTTGTTTTTCCGCAAACAATCGGGTAAACTTTCTGGGTCACCAACATAATATTGTCCAACATATCTGTTTTTCATATCATAGATTTTGATATTACTTGTTCCATGGCACATGTCTATACTAGTTTTGAAAACAAAAAAAGAAGTCAAAACCTTATATGTCTTTCCTCGATTGGTGTGAACAATACCTAAATATTTAATTTTAGTTTTAGAACAATCTTTTACACCCGATAAATCATACGTGTATTCTTTTCCGATAATATTAGCTCTTAAAGTTTTGAGTTCTAATTTTGGAAGTTTATTGCATTCAGGACACTTATCATCAATTATAGCAAATGAATTTAGGGTTAGTAGGCATAAAACGATTAATATTAGTTTGCAAATTGTTTTCATATTAAATCTACAAAAAACTCGCCAATACAATCCCCAAAATAATCATAGATACTTTAGCGATGTTAAACTTATGTCCTTCGCTACTTTCAAAGATTATTGTGGATGAAATATGGAACAAGATTCCAATAACCACAGCGGTTATTTGAGTGTAGTATTCGTTAAGTATCGGAAAGCTGTCAGAAACTAATGTTCCTAATGGAGTCATTACTGCAAAAGTTATCATGAAGATAAATAGTGCTACTTTATTCAACTGCGCATTCAAAAAAAAAGTCGTTAAGATAATGGCAATAGGTAAGTGGTGAATGGCAATTCCGTAGGCCAAATCATGATGATGCCCTACAGGAAAACCTTCTAATAAAGCGTGAATACACAAACTGATAAACAATAACCAGGGCATTTGTGTTAGTTTGTCATGAACATGAACATGTCCGTGTTCGGCACCTTTAGAGAAAAACTCCAAGATGATTTGGAATAGAATTCCAAGCATGATAAAAATCCCAACACTTTTGTTACTACTTTCATAAACATCCGGCAGCAAATGCATAACAGTTAACGACAATAAAAACGAACCACTAAAAGCCAATAAAAGCTTTAGGTTTTGCTTTGCTTTTGGTTTAAGCAGCAAGGCAATTAAGTAACCTATGAGTACTGACAGTAAAGGCAATAAATAATTCATTTTGTTATAAGTTATAGGTTGCAGGTTCTAAGTTTTGCGTTTTCTTCCAGCTTCTAACTTCCAGCTTCCTACTTAAAAATCATTATTAAACGTTCGCTTGTGTTCTTGTGGAATTTTTTCAATTTATAATCTCCAAAAGTATCTAGCAAATAGATTCCGGTTTCATTCATCATATTCTGGAAATCTTCCAAAGTGTATGCTCTCACTTTTTCGGTAAAATGAAAGGTTTCACCTTTAGCTCCGCTCCGTTCGCCTTCGGCTCGGGTGTCTTCAAAATCAATTTCTTTTATGATAAAACCATCAATAACAAAGCGTTTGATGTGAAAGGTAATGCCATCAACTTCTTTGGTTTCTTCCGGAATTAAATTATCAATCACGACTTGTGAATTCATAAAATCAATTACAGCAAAGCCATATTCTGAAAGACTTTCTTTGATAGCAATTAAGGTTTTTATATCGTCTTCTCGATTTTCAAAATAACCAAAACTGGTAAACAAATTGAAGATTGCATCAAACTTTTCATCAAATGGTTCACGCTTGTCATGTACCACAAAATGTAAAGTGTCATTCGTGTTTTTATTGGCTTCAGCAATACTGTTTTCGGATAAATCGGCACCAACAACATCAAAACCTAATTGGTTAAGATAAATCGCATGTCGACCTTTACCACAAGCTAAATCCAAGACTTTTGCTTTCTCGGGTAAATTTAAATAATGGGTAAGATTATCCATGAAAATCTGTGCTTCACGGTAGTTTCTGTCCTTGTAAAGTATGTGATAATAAGGCGTATCAAACCAAGAGGAATACCAATTTTTGGTTTGCGGTTTAGCTTCGCTCTGTTCGCCTTCGGCCTGAGTCGGGTTTGAGGTTTGCTTCGCCAATTCACTAGCGTTCGGGTTGGGTTTAATGGCTTCTGACATTTATTCTTTTCAAATGAATTCTGAACGTGCAAAATTAGTGTATTTTTGCGGAAGAAAGTTAAAAACCTTGCCGATTTCCTTTGTGCCTTAATTGAATCACAAAGACATAAAAGAAAAGCAAAAGTCACAAAAGAAAGAGCTTTGTGTCTTTTGTGGTTAAAATATAATATATGGAGAATTTTAAAATGATTGCCAAAACCTTTTTTGGTTTTGAAGAAATACTAGCCAAAGAATTGCAACAATTAGGAGCGCAAGATGTAGAAATTGGCACTCGTGCTGTGAGTTTTAAAGGCGATAAAGGTTTTATGTATAAAGCCAATTTGTCTTTACGAACTGCCTTGAAGATATTAAAACCTATCTATTATTTCAAAGCAACTAACGACCAAAATTTATATAAAGGCATTCAAGGTATTGATTGGTCAAAATATATTGGAGATAACCAAACTTTTGTTATTGATACTACAATTCATTCGGATAATTTTAAACATTCACAGTTTGTTTCGCAAAAAGCGAAAGATGCTATCGTTGACCAATTCCGTGAGAAAACAGGACAACGCCCAAGTGTTGATAAAGATTTCCCTGATTTAAGAATTAATATCCACATTGATAGAGACCAGGTTTCGGTAGCGCTCGACACTTCGGGTGCTTCATTGCATCATCGTGGTTACAGAACAGCAACCAATATTGCTCCGATAAATGAAGTCTTGGCAGCGGGAATATTATTGCTGTCGGGTTGGGATGGAAGCTCAGATTTTCTGGATCCAATGTGTGGCTCGGGAACGTTATTAGCCGAAGCAGCGATGATTGCGTGCAATATTCCGGCGAACATCAACAGAAAAGAATTTGCTTTCGAGAAATGGAACGATTGGGACAACGATTTGTTCGACCAAATTATAGATGCGTTGATGAAGAAAACTCGTGAATTTCATCATACTATTATTGGTTACGACAAAGCGCCAAGTGCAGTTCAGAAAGCAAAAGACAATATTCAGAATGCCAATCTTGATGACTATGTAAGTATCATACAAGGTGATTTTTTTGATAGTAAAAAAGAAAACGCTGGACCATTGCAAATGGTTTTCAATCCGCCATACGGAGAACGTTTGAATATTGAATTGGAACGTTTTTACAGAGAAATTGGAGATACCTTAAAGAATAATTATCCAAATACTAATGCTTGGTTTATCACCGCAAATTTGGAAGCTTTGAAATTTGTCGGACTTCGTCCATCAAGAAAAATTAAACTTTTTAACGGAAGTTTGGAAGCACGTTTGGTAAAATACGAAATGTATGAAGGCAGTAAGAAAGGAAAGTATATGAACGCGGAAGAGTAGTTTAAATAAAACTATTCTGAGAAAAATTCTACAGCGCCATTATTGTTTCCATCATTGATTTGGGCTTTAAAAGTTTCGTCCATAACGATTTTGAATTTAGACGAAAATTTGCGTGGTTTTAAGTACCGCGCCGTAATTTCAACAGAGCTATCCGCTTTTACTTTTATTTTCACATAATTGTATACATAACCATAGTGATGTTGATTAATCAAAATGGTTTCTGAAGTGGTAATAAATGAAGGCTGTTTCCCTTTAAAAACACTCGAATCAAAATATTCATAAGTATCAAATCGCATTCCTCCGATAGCGTTAGGAGATTCGGCTTCTTCAACTCCATCAGAAAATAATTTACATTTACCATAATAAATAACTGCTTTTACTGATTTACCTGCTTTAAGAGCGTTCATTACCTCATCAAAACTATGTAATTTTGTTTGCGCTGAAATTGTTAGTGTAAAAAGGATAGTTGCTATTATGTAGTGTACTTTTTTCATGATATTTAGATTTACTTATACTTATTTCCCTTTTTTGTTTTCAGCCTCTATGACTTTAATAATAGCCTTTACCTGACCGGCATCAATTCGTTTGGCTACAATCACTTTATTTTTATCTAAAATATAAATTACCGGCGTAGAGTAAACATCATATTTTTCAACGGCATTGTTGTAATGTGCACCATCATACACATTTATCCAT
>JAYTGH010000482.1:0-4156 GCA_043733645.1 Flavobacterium sp.
TATTCCTGGTCATAATCTTTTCCGTCAAATTCGGAGAAAATATCTTGGGTTGCTTTTCCGAAAATGTTTGCAAGGATATTTAATCTTCCTCTGTGCGCCATTCCCATTACGAATTGCTCCACACCTTTTTCGGCAGCAGCTTCAATAAGTGCGTCTAAAGCCGGAATAATGCTTTCGCCACCTTCTAAAGAGAACCGTTTTTGACCTACATATTTGGTATGTAAAAAGTTTTCAAACGAAACCGCTTCATTCAATTTCCCTAAGATGTGTTTCTTTTGGTCATTGTTGAAGTTGGGAAGATTATCGTTGATGTTTATTCTGTCTTGAATCCATTGAATGACCTGAGGGTTTCTCATATACATGTATTCGATACCAATATGTTGGCAATACACGTTTTTCAAATGATCTAAAATCTGCTGAAGTGTTTGTGGATTGTGTCCTAAAATCTTAGCGGCATCAAAAACCGTATTTAAATCGGCCGATGACAATCCGAAATTTTCTAAATCTAAAGTTGGTGTTGATTGTCTCCTAGTACGAACCGGATTTGTTTCTGTAAAAAGATGTCCACGAGTTCTGTATCCGTCGATTAATTTCAATACGTTAAACTCTTTCTGAAGTTTGTCCGAAACTTGTCCGTTAGCCGGAACATTGGCAGCATAATTGGCCAATTCGGCTACTGCGTTTTCTTCATTAAAAGTCGTCATTCCAAAGTCAAAACCTTGAAAAAAGGCTCTCCAACTTGGCTCTACGCTATCTGGGTTTTGAAGGTATTGTTCGTATAAATCGGCGAAAAATTCGGTATGTGCTGCGTTTAAAAAGGAAAACCTATCCATAAAATATAATTGAATGTCCTGATTTGTATAATAGTTTGGCAAAAGTACGATAAATGCATAAATTATTAATTATTTTAGATACTTTTATGTTTTAAAAAATTAAACCAAAAAAATCATGAAATCCGCTATACTAATTGGTTGTAGAAAAACAGTTTTTCTAGTTATTCTTTTAACATTTACTGCTACATTTTATGCACAGGAAAAACCATTGCCAAAAGCTAAAACAGGTCAATTTTGGGAACATGTTCAGTTTGGAGGTGGTCTAGGTTTCGCTGTTGGTAATGATTACACCGATATTAGTGTTGCGCCCACTGCCATTTACAATTTTAATGACCATTTTGCTTTTGGAACCGGGTTGCAATACAGTAATTTAAAACAAAAACACTATTATTCTTCCAATGTTTATGGAGGAAGTTTAATTGGATTATACAGCCCGCTTGAAGAAATTCAGTTTTCACTAGAGTTAGAAGAAGTAAGTGTTAATAACCAATATATGGAATTAGGCGGAGATTACAAACGCAGTTTTTGGAATACCGGTTTGTTTTTTGGAGCCGGTTATCAGGAGGGCGGCGTTACTATTGGCGCCCGCGTTAACTTCCTATATGACAAAAACAAAGACATTTATGGAAGTGCTTTTATGCCGTTTGTTAGAGTGTTTTTTTAATTGACCTTATTGTATGGCCACCGCTTTATTGCCAATATATAGTTCATACATATCTAATACTTAACTCATATGTTATCTATATAGTATCCATACATTAATCATACATTCCTCATACACTAGTCATACACATCTCATACATTAGTCATACACTCCTCTCAAACTTTAAATGCAAATTTCTGTTGAGCATTTCCTTTACTATCAAATTTTTAGTATTTATTCCGAAACCAAACTTTCATCCATTCGCGTTTTAAAACTAAAAAGGCTATTTGCTCCGCAAGTTCAACAGTATCTGAACCATCAAGTTGTTTGACGTTATCTTCGGGCACGTCGATGATGTAAAGTAAGTTAAGTAATTCGGCATATTTATACTGAATCAAGCGATAAATTTTTTCGTGCAACTGCACTTTAAGCTCATGCGGAGTTGTGCTTTGTGGAAAATCAATGGCTTCATTAGCAAAGTTGAAATCCTTATTGATTTGCTCAATCAATTTGGAATATAGGTTTTCTTTTTCGGCTTCCGAAAGTAAATCATCTGTAGTTATGGGTGCAATAAAACTAGACATTTCTACTCATTAATTTTTCTCCAAAAGTTTTCAGAATCGCTTTCTTATCAGTGCCAATATTCATTTTCTCTAAAGTTTCAAATGCTTTGAAAGTATAATTTTGAATGGCTTTTTGCGTGGCTTCTGATGCTCCGGTTTGATTAAAAATTTCCTTTACAGAATTAATTTTATCGGTGCTATCGCTTGGCTGAATTGAGAACAAATGCAGTAATTGTTCTTTCTCATTTGCAGAAGCAAATTCTATAGCTTTCAAATACAAATACGTTTTTTTGTTTTCGATAATATCCCCGCCAACCTGCTTCCCGAAGGTCTCCGGATTACCAAAAGCATCTAAATAATCATCCTGTAATTGGAACGCAATTCCTAAATTCAGGCCAAAATCATAAATAGAATTAGCGTTTTCGGATGAAGTTTCTGCGACAATCGCACCCATTTTCATGGAAGCACCAACCAAAACTGCGGTTTTGTATTCAATCATTTTCAAATATTCAGCAATCGTAACATCATCACGCGTTTCAAAATCGACGTCGTATTGTTGTCCTTCGCAAACTTCTAGAGCCGTTTTGCTGAATAATTTGGCTAATTCCCGGAAAATTATTGGCTCGTATTCTTCAAAATACTGATACGCCAAAATCAGCATTGCATCACCGGATAGAATTCCGGTGTTAATATTCCATTTTTCGTGTACGGTTTCATTTCCTCTTCGCAATGGCGCATCATCCATAATGTCATCATGTATCAAAGAAAAGTTGTGAAAAACCTCAACAGCAGTAGCTGCTGACAATGCTTTTTGACAATTAACATCAAAAACTTCGGCACTCATTAAGGTCAAAACCGGACGCAATCTTTTTCCGCCAAGCGAAAGAATATACTGAATTGGTTCGTATAGAGTTGTAGGCTCTTTTTTAAAAGCTAACGATTTAAAATGAGCTGTGACTATGGTCTGATAATGCGATATTGCTTGCATGAAAAATATTTTCGGCTAATTTACTGTATTCCATTTGTAATACAAACGTCTTGTCTTAACCAAATGTTAAATAATTGCAAAACTTTGGAAACTATTTTTGTGTTAAAAGTTTCCGTGATATATTTGCACCGCAATTTAAACTAAAAATGGAAGATAAGATTATTGGAAAAGCAACGGAAATGTTTCTGACACTGGGTTTTAAAAGTGTCACGATGGATGATATTGCTACTGGGATGGGGATTTCTAAAAAAACGATTTACCAACATTTTGAAAACAAGAACGACTTGGTAGAAGCCGTTACGATGAATTTATTTGAAACCATTTCGTGTGGTATTGATGAAATCATCACATTAAATCAAAATCCAATTGAAGAACTTTTCGCCATTAAAGATTTTGTAATGAAAAATTTAAAAAACGAAAGCACTTCTCCCATTTATCAATTGCAAAAATATTATCCACAAATACATAAAACATTAATGTCGCGTCAGTTTGACAAAATGGGAGATTGCGTGGTAGATAACTTAAAAAAGGGAATGGTACAAAATCTATTCAGAGAAGATATCAATGTAGAATTAATTGCGCGTTTCTATTTTGCAGGAATGACAAGCATTAAAGACGCAGAACTTTTTAATCCAATTCAATTTAGCACTAAAGAAGTACAAGAAACTTATTTAGAATATCACTTGCGTGCAATTAGTACATCGAAAGGCATTGCCATTTTAGAACAATTACTAACTAAATAATCATCACTCTATGAAAAACAAAATACTACTAACCTTTATAATGCTTGTGAGTATTTTACAAGCGCAGGACAAAAAAGAAACGTATTCTTTTACTCTGCAACAAGCCATTGACCATGCGTTACAACACAATTATTCTGTCATCAATGCCGACAGAGATATTGCTTCGGCCAAACAGAAAAAATGGGAAACTACCGCTTCAGGTTTACCGCAAATAAGCGGTAGTGCTAGTTATTTACACAATTTCGACTTTACCTTGCAAGGTGTTTCTGGAAATGCCTTTAACTCTGGAGGTGATCCAAATGCTATTAGCCTTTTTGCCTTTGGCACAAAACAATCAATGAATTCTAGTTTGACTTTGAGTCAATTACTTTTTGACGGATCTTATA
>JAYTGH010000483.1:0-4144 GCA_043733645.1 Flavobacterium sp.
AAAGTTCAGGGCTTGATCCATTAAATAGTTATTTGAGCATTCCCATTCTTATCAACTCGAAAGATAATATTGAAGCCACCGGAATTCCATCTCAAAGCACAACCGGAAAAGGTGCTGTGTTTTTGTTAGACTCAGGAATTGTAGGCGAAACGGCTCCGATGATAACCATTTTTATGGAAAACCTGAAAGATCAAGGTTTCCGTAAAATGCTGAAATCTCAATTTATTAAATACACTGATGCCTGTGTGGAAAATTTCCTTGGCGGCGATATGAAATCCTTATTTGCTAATACAAAGCAACTTTCTAAAGTAGTTTTGAATAACTTCAAGCCAATGATTCCTGAAGCATTTCACGGTATTTGGCAACATGGTATTGACACTAACGATTACTACTTAAAGCTCTGTGGTTCTGGCGGTGGCGGTTATATTTTAGGTTTTACCCAAGACTTAGAAAAAGCAAAAAAATCTCTGAAAGATTATAAACTGGAAGTGGTTTACCAATTCTAAACATGAAATCCGATATTGTCATCCTGAGCGCAGTCGAAGGATTAATTTCTCAAAAATGTTAAGCCGAAAAACCAAACATTTGCTTCTGAAAATTGTCAGTATGCTTTCTGTGGTTCGTGGTTATAACATTGCCATTATTGTTTTAGCTCAATACTTATCTGCAATTTTTATTTTAGCTCCTGAAAAAAAACGGGCTCTTGATATTATTCTGGATTTTAATTTATTTATGATTGTACTTGTTTCCAGTCTAACGATTGCTTCCGGTTATATCATCAATAATTTTTACGACAGCGAAAAAGATTTAATCAATCGCCCAAACAAATCACAACTCGACCGATTGGTAAGCCAAAAAACAAAGCTAAAGGTATATTTTACAGTTAATTTTATTGTTTTCTTTTTATCGTTTTTTGTTTCGTTTCGCGCCGTTTTATTCTTCTCAACCTATATTTTCCTAATTTGGTTGTACTCTCATAAACTCAAAAAAATGTCGGTTGTTGGAAATCTGACCGCAGCTTTTCTGGCCGTTTTACCTTTTTTTGCCATTTTACTGTATTACAAAAATCTCTATCCTCAAATTTTTGCTCACGCCAGTTTCCTTTTTCTTTTGTTGCTAATTCGTGAAATGATAAAAGATCTGGAAAACATAAAAGGAGATATTGCCAACGATTATCAAACAATTCCCGTGATGTTTGGAGAAAACACTGCAAAAAAAATTATAACACTACTAACTACTTTGACGATAATCCCAATTTATTTCTTAGTAGATATATTCGAAGTTGGTTATATGGATATTTACTTTTATGTGAGTCTAATTGTTTTGATTTTCTTCCTTCAAAAACTTTGGAAATCCAACTCAAAACCTGATTATTTGAAACTCCACAACATTCTGAAATTCCTTGTGGTTTCGGGTGTTTTCTGCATTGTTTTAATCAATCCCGAAGTACTGGTTCATGGCAGGAGATTTCTGAAATTCTAATTTTATCCTAGCCCAGATTCCTTAGGCAGTGCTTCGCTCGTGTGTAACGGTATCTCCCGATTTATCGGGAATATAGTGGATAGCTGGAAATAGCTCCTAAAAAAGCAACTGAAATACGTATCTTTGCCCCAAATTACAGAATTATGAATAAGAAGGAAGGCAATAATAAAGGAAGTGGCTCACGACCAAATAGTTCGAGACCAAGTTCAAACAAGCCAAAACCTGCCATGGCGAAAAGAGCTCAAGGGCCTAAAAAAGCAAAACCAACTAGAACAGGTGTTACAAAAGCTGAAGTTTCTGCTACAGATAAAGTAGCAAAAAAACCGAATCAGGTAGCGAAAAGACCAAAAGTAGCTGACGAAATTCGTTTGAATAAATACATAGCGAATTCGGGGGCATGCTCGCGTCGTGATGCTGATATTTACATCCAATCAGGAAATGTGAAAGTAAACGGAATTCCGGTAACCGAAATGGGTTATATGGTAAAACTCGGAGATGTCGTTAACTTTGATGGTGCTACTTTAACGCCAGAAAAAAAGGAATATATCTTGCTGAACAAACCAAAAAACTTTACAACATCGTTTGACGAAGGTCAGGAAGAGCGCAATGTTTTAGAATTGGTAAAAGGTTCTACAACTGCAAAAATTGGTGCCATTGGCCGAATGGATAAAAATACCACTGGTCTTTTGTTATTTACAAACGATACGGATATGATCAGAAAGTTTACTTTGCCTAATCAGAAATCGTCAAAAATTTATCAGGTTTCATTAGATAAAAATCTGAAGTTTGATGATTTGGAAAAAATTAGTAAAGGAATAACAATTGATGGACATAAAATAGTTGTTCAAGAAGTAAGCTATATTGAAAATGAAGCAAAAAGCGAAATTGGTTTGCAAATAAAATCTCCAAATGTAAAAGTAGTTCGTAACATTTTTGAACATTTAGATTATAATGTTTTGAGAATTGACCGAGTTGCTTTTGCCGGTTTAACCAAAAAGAATTTGCCTCGTGGCAACTGGCGATTCTTGACTGAACAGGAAATAATCAATTTGAAAAACTCATAAAATAATTATATTTACAATCACAGAAAATCCTCTCGTTATGAGAACGAGAGGATTTTTTATTTAATAAAACTATGTCAGCAGAAAAAAATTTATCGATTGCAATGCTTTGGTTTGAAGCGTTTAATGCCCACAACCTGGAAAAACTATTGTCTTTATATGATGACGAAGCGCAGCATTTTAGTCCAAAATTAAAAATCCATCATCCCGAAACTAACGGTTTGGTTACTGGAAAAGAAGCGCTTAAATTCTGGTGGAAAGATGCTTTTGACCGATTGCCAAGCTTGCATTATAAAGTAACTTCGTTGACATCAAATGCCGACAGGGTTTTTATGGAATACATTAGAACCGTTGAAAACGAAGATAGTATGCTCGTAGCCGAAGTGTTGGAAATCAAAGAAGGGAAAATCATGGCATCGCGAGTGTATCATGGATAATTTTTTATGATTTTAGTAACAAATTCTTAAAATAGAAACTAATAGCTTTACGAACTAAACCATTAAACATGAAAAACTTAAAAACGTTACCGATAATAATCTTAGTGTCATTGGTGGTAGCAAACTGCAAATCAGAAAAGAAAGAACAAAATTTTAAAGCCATTACCGATGCTTACTTCGACGGTAAAAATGAGTTAGATCCGCTAGGCGCCACCCAAAATGGTCAAAACGAATACAACGACAAATTGGTATTTGAAATGACAGATTCGTATCGAAAAAAACAAGCTGCTTTTTACGATAAATTCGAAAATGAATTGACAACTGTTGATACAACAGCTTTATCAGCCGAAGAAAAAAACAGCTATGACATCATCAAATGGGAAGTTTCTATTGGTAAGGATTTATTAAAATACAATACCAATTATATGCCTTTGCAACAATTCTGGGGAACCAACATTACCTTGGGACAATTTGCCAGTGGCTCAAGTGCACAGCCATTTAAAACAGAGAAAGATTATAAAAACTTCTTAAAAAGAATGGATTTATTTTCAGTTTGGATGGATTCAGCGATGGTTTATATGAAAAAAGGAATCGATAAAGGAATCGTTTTGCCAAAAGCTTTAACCGTAAAAGTTATACCTCAATTTGAAAGTATGGTTACACCAAATGTAGAAGACAACTTGTTTTACTCGGCAGTAAAATCGTTCCCAAAAGAAATTACAGCTGACCAACAAGAGGCTTTGAAAAAAGAATATGCTGCTACAATAAAGGAAAAATTAGAACCACAATTCAAAAAAATAACCGCTTTTTTGAAAAACGAATATCTTACGGCTTCAAGAACTACGAGTGGTATAGGCAGTTTACCAAATGGAAAAGAATTATACAAAGTTTACGTAAAACAATGGACAACTACTACCAAAACTCCAGATGAAATTCATGCACTTGGTTTAAAAGAAGTAGCACGAATCAAAGTCGAAATGGAAAAAGTCAAAGAACAAGTTGGTTTTAAAGGAACTCTCAAAGAATTCTGTGAATCTGTGAGAACTAAACCAGAATTGATGGCGTTCAAAAAACCAGAAGACGTCATTGCCAACTTCGAAAGAATACATAAAATCATTCAACCTAATGTTGACAAGTTGTTTTCATTGCAACCAAAATGTCCTT
>JAYTGH010000484.1:0-4130 GCA_043733645.1 Flavobacterium sp.
ATAAATTGAAAGAGAAAGGCTTACCTTGGGAAAAAGCAAAAGCTTTTGATGGTTCAGCGATTATTGGTGACTTTCAACCGAAAAATAATTTTAATTCAACGGAAAATATTACTTTTGAATTACAAAATAACGGTAAAACCGTTCAAAGAGGAAATACAAGTCATATGTTGTGGAAAATTGACGAAATAATTTCACACATCTCACAGTTTTTCACGCTTAAAAAAGGCGACATTATTTTCACAGGCACACCCGAAGGTGTTGCCAAAGTAGCACCAAACGATATCCTCGAAGGATTTATAGAAAACAAAAAAGTATTAAGATTACACATTAAATAATGGCAATAAACTACAACCTCGCAAAAGTTTACGCTCTTTCAGACAATGACCCTGAATTCGTAATGCAAATTATCACACTCTTTGTCACAGAAGTTCCTGAAGACTTAAAGCAAATCGATTTAGGTATCAAAACAAAAGACCATAAATTAGCGTATAGCTATGCGCACAAAATAAAACCAAGCTTGGATTTATTAGGAATGACCGTGGCTTTTGAAGAAATTCTACAAGTAGAAGCGTGGACAAAAGCCGAAGGCAAGCGCAAAGAAATCGTTGATACTTTTGCAAGTATTCAAAGTCAAGTAGAAAAAGCGGTAAAAGAAATCAAAAAAGATTTCGAATTATAGTTTTTAATATTTTACTATTGAAAGTAAAAATTGATTATTTTAGATTAATGAAAAATCAATTTTTACTTTTTTTGTGTCTTATTTTTTCTGCATCTTGTTTAGGACAGCAAAAATACTTGTTTGATTATTTGATAGAATATGATTTTCAATTTTTAGAAACACATAAGACTCAAAAAATGCTTTTTTTAACTAACTCTAAGGATAATAGTTATTTTATTCAAGTTAGTGAAAAAGATAGTTTGACGTATAATGTTTATTTTCTTGATTCTAAAGGCATAATTTCTACTACTTATATCAATAAAAATGACTTTCAAACTGCTGAAATGATTACTCTAAAATGTGATTTTGTTTCTCATTTTATCAATCCATTCAAGTATCAAGTCGAAAATTATCATTTTGAAAATAAAAATGATACTCTCATTGGTGAAGATAAATTAGGATATTATATACTTAAATCTAATACCGCCAAAAGAGCGAAGAAAAAAAAACTAGGAATTAATCATTATATTGTAGAAAAGAATACCGATTTTCATTTGCCTTTACTACTTAATTTTGAGACAGCATTTGAAGAGTATAAAACAGATAATAAGATTCCAAATGGTATTCCAAAAATCCTTTACACAACTAGTTTTTTAGGAAAAAAATCACTGATTTATAATTTAAAATCTTTTAGTAAAATAAATAAAATACTCTTTGTGCCTAAAGAGTGTAGTTATACAAATCCATAAAAAATGAAAGCAACCATAGTCACCATTGGCGACGAAATTCTAATCGGGCAAATTGTTGATACCAACTCAGGTTATATTGCCAAAGCGTTAGATAAAATTGGCGTTCAAACTACTGAAATGCTTTCCATTTCTGATGATAAGCAACATATTCTAAGAATATTTTTGGCATTACAAAACAAAGTCGATTTGGTTGTCATAACTGGCGGTCTCGGACCAACAAAAGATGATATAACCAAACATACCTTTTGTGAATATTTTGACGATACTTTGGTAGTAAATCAAGCTGTTTTGGCTCATGTTACTGAAATCATAGAAGGGTTTTATAAAAGACCAATCACGCAATTAAATAAAGACCAGGCTTTGGTTCCGTCTAAATGTGAAGTGCTTTTCAACAAAATGGGAACAGCACCAGGAATGTGGATGAAGAAGGAAAACACCGTTTATATTTCATTACCAGGCGTTCCGTATGAAATGAAATATATAGTCGAGAATGTAATCATTCCGAAGATTGTTAGAGAATACAAACGTCCGTACATCATTCACAAGACCATACTCACTTACGGTCAAGGCGAAAGCTTAATTGCTGAACGAATTGAAGATTGGGAAAACAATTTACCTGAATACATAAAACTAGCTTATTTACCAAATCCGGGAAGAGTGCGTTTGCGGTTAACCGCTCGTGGAGAAAATAAGGAAGTTTTAGAAAAAGCTATTCAGGAAAATGTAGAATCCTTAACCAAAATCATCAGTGATATTATCGTTGGTTTTGATGAAGACGAAACGATAGAAGTTATTATTGGAAGATTACTTCGTCAACAAGGCAAAACATTAGCAACAGCCGAAAGTTGCACGGGCGGAAAGATTGCTCAAATGCTGACATCAGTTTCTGGTGCTTCTGATTATTTTCGCGGAAGCGTGGTAAGTTATGCAACCGATACCAAAATTTCAGTGCTAGGTGTTACTGCTGAGACTATTAAAAAGTTTACGGTTGTAAGCAAAGAAGTCGCTTCGGAAATGGCATTGGGAATTCAAAAAATAATGAAAACAGATTACGCAATTGCGACAACAGGAAACGCCGGACCAACGAAAGGTGACGCGAATGCCGAAGTTGGGACAGTATTTATTGCATTGGCAACACCTACAGCTGTTTTTGTAGAAGAATTTAATTTCGGTCAACCCCGTGAAAAAGTGATAGATAGAACAGCAAATAAAGCATTGGAAATAGTGCAGGCAGCAATTTTAAAAAATGCTTTTAACTAAAGCTTAGTTGTTAATAAATTTGTTTAAAAAAAGCATTCTTTTCTTCCAAAAAAAAGCAATTAAAAAAAAAGAAAAAAATCTGTAATAATATTTTTGTTACAATGATTTATTTTTCATAAGTTTGCACCCTCGAATTGAATAACGATAAAAGATAAGCATAATGTCAAGAGTTTGTGACCTTACAGGTAAAAGAGCGATGGTAGGAAATAATGTTTCTCACGCTATGAACAAAACTAAGAGAAAATTTTCTGTTAACTTAGTTAAAAAACGTTTCTATCTTGCTGAAGAAGACAGATGGATTACTCTAAGAGTAGCTGCGTCTACAATTAAAACAATCAATAAAAATGGATTGGCGGCTGTTTTGAAAAAAGCAAAAGTTGAAGGTTTTATTAAATAATTCCATATCCAATAAAAATAAAGTAAGATGGCAAAGAAAGGTAATAGAATACAAGTTATTTTAGAGTGTACTGAGCACAAAGGAACAGGTCTTCCTGGAACGTCTCGTTACATTACAAACAAAAACAAAAAAAATACTCCGGACAGATTAGAGATTAAAAAATTTAATCCAATCTTAAAGAGAATGACTGTTCACAAAGAAATTAAATAATTTACTTTCCTGTAAATTTAATACACATTAATCATGGCAAAGAAAACCGTAGCAACCCTGCAAACAGCTTCTAAAAGATTATCAAAAGCTATCAAAATGGTAAAATCTCCAAAAACAGGAGCTTATACTTTTGTGGAAAGCATTATGACACCAGAAGAAGTGGATAGTTTCTTAGCAAAGAAATAATTCCAATAAAATTATACATCAAAGCTACTTTCATTCGGAAGTAGCTTTTTTATTTTTATATTTACCCTCGATAAATTATTAAGTTTTAGATGAAATCTAATTGTCACCCTGAGCGCAGTCGAAGGGCCTAATCCTAAATTTTCAATGAGTTTTTTCAAAAGAATATTTTCCTCCGAAAAAAAAGAAACACTAGACAAAGGTTTAGAACAAACTAAAACCACTTTTTTTTCCAAACTAACCAAAGCCGTTGCCGGAAAATCAAAAGTTGATGATGAAGTTCTGGATAACCTTGAAGAAGTTTTAGTTTCTTCGGATGTTGGTGTTGCTACTACACTAAAAATCATAAAGCGAATTGAAGAACGTGTTTCCAATGATAAGTACATGGGAACTGATGAATTGAATCTGATTCTACGTGAAGAAATTGCCGGACTTTTATCGGAAACCAAATCGGGTGAAGAGACAGAGTTTACGATTCCCGCCAATAAAAAACCATACGTAATTATGGTTGTTGGTGTTAATGGTGTGGGAAAAACAACTACCATTGGAAAGTTAGCGTACCAATTAAAAAAGTCAGGTTACAGCGTAGTTCTTGGAGCTGCCGATACGTTTCGTGCTGCTGCGATTGACCAATTGCAAATTTGGGCTGATAGAGTAGGTGTGCCAATTGTAA
>JAYTGH010000485.1:0-4116 GCA_043733645.1 Flavobacterium sp.
GATTTTAAATTAATCGTTAGAAAATAAATCTTACAAATATTTTTTTGTTATTTTTGGTTTATTATTAATTCAAAACCAATTTATTATGGCATCAACATCCGAAGTAGGGCATGCAAAAAACATTGCTAACCTAAATTTATTAAACACTAACATTGTTGCTTTGGGGGCAACATACAATCCAAGTAATCCTAAATTACTTTTACCAAATTTACAAACCATCTACACCACCGCTTTTACAGAACAAGCAAGTGTAAACAATCTGGTTGCGCCCTATTCTGTAGCTGTTGATGAAAGAGAGATAATTTTCAAACCATTAAACAGAGAATTAACCAAACTCCGAAAAGCCTACAAAGCAACCGAAGGTGTTACACAAGTGCAACTCGAAGATTTTATGACCATCATTCGTAAGCTAAAAGGGATTAAAAAATCAAAAAATAAACCCTCAACTGACCCACAAGAGGCACAAGACAGTTATTCCACATCACAAATGAGTTATGACCAACGAACAAATACAATGGATTTGCTCATCTCATTATTACAGAATACACCAAACTATAGTCCTAACGAAAGCGAATATAAGATAGTAGCCTATCAAGACAAAAAAGCTGCAATGCTACTTAAAACACAAGCCGTTGCAGACACTTTCGTACCATTAAACAATGCTCGTAGCGCAAGAAATGAAACACTATACAATTCAGAGGATAACCTTGTAGATACCGCAAACAAAGCCAAAGATTACCTATTCACAATCCTTGATGCAAGTTCAGCACAATATAAAGTGATAGCAAAAATAAGATTCAAAAAACGCTAATCCGAATAAGCAATGTCCAAATCGAACAAAGCCTTGGCGCAATCGAACAAGGCTTTGGCTCGACTAAACAAGACACTGGCGCAATCGAAATAAGCATAGTCCAAAGTAAACAAGACAATGTCCAAATCGAACAAGGCTTGGGCGCAATCGAACAAGGCAATGTCCGAACTAAACAAGGCTATGTCCCGAGTGAAATAAACGAAGTCCAAAACAGAAAGTGGAAAAGGGAAACTGAAAAGTTAACTAAATAAAAAAAACGGGCATCATATAACAGCCGTTTCTCGCAATTGCGAATTTTGTGGTAAGTTCACGTTCACGTTTCGCAAGAATTTTTATCTTTAACAGAAAATATAAAGTTCCGAAGTTCGCAACTGACGAGAAGCGGCGGAACGTTGGCGGTAATACTGCCGAACGAGACGCAAAAAATGAATAATGGAGAAACAGAAAAGTATGAATAATGAAACTTTTGAAGTCAAACATAAACGAATATTTGACCTTTTAAATTTTACTTTAGAAAAATACAATATTGATTCTTGCCAATGCGCATATCCAAGATTTCAACAATTAGTTGGTATCGATTGCTCAAAAAGTGGAAACTCATTTAGATGTTGGGAAACAGAAATTTTAATTTCATCGTCAAAAAAATACTTTGAAATTATTGAAAGTAAACTGAAAGATGAAAATCTAAACCAAACTTGGATTTGTAAAAAATGTAAATCTGAATATGAATATGGTTGGTCAGATTTTAGTATTCAAGTTGATAGACAAAAATTAAAGTTAATAAACTTAAAAACAAATCTAATAGGAAAAGAAACCGAAAAACCCATTCCATTATTTCTTGGTTTATTTGGTCATTCATATCCGAAAAAAAGCGAAATGGACTTTGCTGAATTTGAAAAGTTAGAAAAATACTTATTAGAAAAATAAGTACTACCGCCAACAGCCGTTTCTCGCAATTGCGAATTTTGTGGTAAGTTCACGTTTACGTTTCGCAAGAATTTTTATCTTTAACAGAAAATATAAAGTTCCGAACTTCGCAACTGACGAGAAGCGGCGGAACGTTAGCTGCCATATTATGAAACCCTTCTTAACAATCATATTAGCAATTATTTCACAACTCTGTTTTGGACAGAATTGTAATTGTAAAAACCAGCCAGAACTAAAAAATAATATCTCATGTGAGAAAACAGTCTTTAAAAATGGCGCAAAAATATATCGTCAATTTTCATGTGATTCATCTTGGGTAATTTTCGAAAGCAAAAACAAGAAGAAGAAAGTACTTTTTTCATTAAAAAAAGAACTAATCGAATTAACTGGAAAATTAGGTTTCGCTGAATGGTTTGAATACAAAAAATCATTTTTGGTAGAATATCATACGATTTCAGGATGTTGTGACCCTTATGAATATATCCTATTTGACAAACATACTGGAAAAAAAATTGCAAATATAGGAAGGCAACTTTATGCAAGCGAAGACGACAAATATCCTTATATCGTAAGCATTGATAAAGACAATTCAAACTTTTTATCTTTTCTAAATTTAGAAACAAATAAAATCTTTAAAATAAATTTACCGAAAGACAGAATTGAAAAGACAATGAAAATAACTAATGGTCATTTTTCAGAAACCTTATTTGAAGATGGAGAAATTAAAAATGGAGTTTTTGAAATTCAATATAAATACAAAAATGCTGAAGAAGATAACTGGTTAATTGAAAAAGTAACCGTTGATTTAAAAAAATACGGCAGCTAACAGCCGTTTCACGCAATTGCGAATTTTGTGGTAAGTTCACGTTTGCGTTTCGCAAGAATTTTTATCTTTAACAGAAAATAATAAGTTCCGAACTTCGCAACTGCGTGAAGCGGCGGAACGTTAGCAGATATTTTTGAGGAAAAACCGCAGAAACGAGAAAACATGACAACAATAAATGACTTCAAATATTTTGACCCATTAAAAAATAATGGAAATGAAATTCCTGATGAAAAAGGAGTTTACTTAATGCTGTTGAGAAAAGGTTCAAAGCTTCCAAAAACAGAATGTGATTATACTTGCCAAAAGGTTTTTGAAAAAGAAGTTGTTTATGTCGGAATATCAAATAGTAGTTTAAGAAAAAGAGATTTTAGACAACATTTTAATGGCAATGCTGGAAGCTCAACTTTGAGAAAAAGCATTGGTTCATTATTTAAGTTCAAAAAAATTTCAAGAAGTTTAAATCAAGATGATGGCAAAACAAAATTCAATGAAAAAGACGAACAATTTATTTCAAATTGGATGAAATCAAATCTTGAGTTTTATTATTTAGTTTGCAACAATACAAATGCAATAGAAGAATATTTAATTGAAAAACTAAATCCACCGCTTAATATTTCAAAAAATTACAGTCAAGAAAATCTTGAATTTAGAAAATCATTATCAACATTAAGAAGTATAAAATGAGCATAAAATACCAACTAAAAATTCATTACATCGGAACCGATGAAAACAATAATGAAATTAACAAAACTGACAGTATTATTTTTGATTCAGAAAACTCAACTTTGAATAGACAAAATGTAATTCGTGAGTATGAAAATTATTGTGATATATTTAATGACGCTCATAAATTTGGAAAACTGAAATTTAATTGGGCAGAAGTCTTAAATAAAAACATTAAAGAATTTCACATTCCAAATCTGAATATTTTTTACACTGACGATTATTTCAGCGAAGAAGATGAAGGAATTGTTTTGTTTGGTTCATTACTAGAAAGTTTCGACGAAAGAATTTTAGAACTTATTGATGAGAAAAGAGCATATGATGATTTTGATTGTGAATACGAAACAGAATTGATTACTGATATTGAAAATAATGAATATGTTGTTTTAAAAGGAAGTTTAATAAAAGAAGATGATAGAAAATATATAAAAAACATCTGCTAACAGCCGTTTGGCAAGATTGCGAATTTTGTGGTAAATTCACGTTTGCGTTCCGCAAGAAATTTTATCTTTAGTGGAAAATAAACGGTTACGAAGTTCGCAACTGACGAGAAGCGGCGGAACGTTGGCGGTCATTGTAGCGCGACTAAATAGAAACTAAAAAACTAAAAAAATGACAAAAAAAATTAAACTTACCTTATTATTTGGATTATTACTTAGCACATCATTTGCACAAACTTTAAACACAGTAAAACTTGATAGTTTGTTCCAAATCCTTGAAACAAAAGATAAATTTATGGGTAGTATTGCAATTTCTGAAAATGGAAAACTTCTCTACACAAAATCAATTGGTAAAGATGATATTGAAACAAATAAGCACTCATCAATTT
>JAYTGH010000486.1:0-4113 GCA_043733645.1 Flavobacterium sp.
ATTATTTGTCGATTCGTATATTTTGAGTGATTTGAGTTCGTATTGCAGTGCCTTGGCATAACTGCTTTGTTCTGAAAATACAATTCCGATGCTTCCATAAGCGCGCGCCAAACCATTATTAAGTTCTTTTGTATTATCCGAATTATTCTCCAGCTCTTTTTCAAAAATGGTTTGCGCATTTGAGAAGTTTTGCAATGCCACAGGATAATTTCCGGTAATTATATTGGCAGTTCCAATATTAAGATAGGCATTACCTTGGGCTACTTTAAATTTTATTTTTGTTGAAAGTTGCAAAGCCTGATTAGCAAATTGCAACATTAATTTGGGGTCACTCGACTTATATTCATCAGCAATAGCATTGAGAAGTTTTGCTTTATCAATATCATTTTTGGTCTTTTGGAAAACCGAAATTAAACTGTCTGCTGTTTGATTTTGTGACCAACTAACTACCGAAAAAATCAGTAAAAAATATAGAGAGAGATTTTTAGCTATTTTCATAAAGAACATTTTAACTAATGCTACAAACAAAAATAGCATTCTCTTTTTGGTTACAATTTAGTGAATGAGTATTTGATGGTTTTTAATTAGAATTTGATTATAAAATCCCATGCGAGTAAATTATAGCTCACGTCAGTTCGAGTGTTTTTTTATGGAATGAAATAGAATAAAAAAAAGTATCGAGAACCATTACAGATGTAAAGCTTCTCGATACAATTTTGTTTCACAAAATCACTCTAAGTGACGGCATGTGTATTATGATAAAGCCGCTTTAACCTGATCCGCTGCTTCCTGAAATTGTGTAGCCGATAAAATTGGCATTCCTGAATTATCTATTAATTCTTTTGCAATTTCGGCATTGGTCCCTTGAAGACGCACAATGATTGGGACTTTGATAGCATCGCCCATATTTTTATACGCATCAACAACACCTTGTGCTACTCTGTCGCAACGAACAATTCCACCGAAGATATTAATTAAAATCGCTTTTACATTTGGATCTTTTAAGATAATTCTAAACGCTGTTTCCACACGCTTTGCATCTGCAGTTCCACCAACGTCTAAGAAGTTTGCTGGTTCAAAACCTGCATATTTAATTAAATCCATTGTTGCCATTGCTAAGCCTGCTCCGTTAACCATACAACCAACTGTACCATCAAGGTCCACATAGTTTAGTCCAACTTCTTTGGCTTCAACTTCGATTGGGTTTTCTTCACGAATGTCGCGCATGTCAGCATATTTAGGTTGACGGTATAAAGCGTTATCATCGATATTTACTTTAGCATCAACCGCCATGATTTTGTTATCAGAAGTTTTTAAAACCGGATTGATTTCAAACATAGAAGCATCAGAACCTACGTAGGCATTGTATAAAGAATCAACAAACTTGACCATTTCTTTGAAGGCATTTCCTGAAAGTCCCAGATTGAAAGCAATTCTACGCGCCTGAAAACCTTGCAATCCAACAGCAGGATCTATTTCTTCTGTGAATATTAAATGTGGTGTGTGTTCGGCAACTTCTTCGATATCCATTCCACCTTCGGTAGAATACATAATCATGTTTCTCGCTTTTGCTCTGTTTAAAAGAACAGACATATAAAACTCTTTTGTTTCACTTTCTCCAGGATAATAAACATCTTCGGCAATCAAAACTTTGCTCACTCTTTTTCCTTCTGGTGGAGTTTGAGGCGTCTTTAACATCATTCCGATAATTTGTTCTGATATTTCTTCTACCTGTTGCAAATTTTTAGCCAACTTCACGCCACCGCCTTTTCCTCTTCCTCCTGCGTGGATTTGAGCTTTGATAACATGCCAACCTGTACCGGTTTCAGCGGTTAATTGTTTTGCAGCAGCCACAGCTTCAACCGGGCTATTAGCAACAATACCACGTTGAATGCGAACGCCATAACTGGCTAAAATTTCTTTTCCTTGATATTCGTGTATGTTCATAAATAAAGAGTTTGTTAGTTTAGATTCTGAAACAAGTTCAGAATAAATGTGCCACAAAAGTAATTAATTTACCTTCAAAGAAAAAGAAATAATTTCAATTAATAATGGTTTATTTAGTGATTTTAAACAAGACTAAAAAGCCATGGAATTATAATGTTTTTTTATTATTTGATTATTATTATGTTATAGGTGAGTCTATAGTGACTCTATAGTGACTCTATAGTGAGTCTATAAAAACAATACTTTTTTATAGACTCACTATAGAGTTACAATAGTATTGTAATAAATTTATATAGAAGCAGATAAGACCTTTACTCCTGCATCGTAATACGCTTATTCATTACAACAACATCTTTATATCTTTAACATCAAAATACTTTAGGCTGTCATCTTCCAATAAAACTTCAAGCTTTCCATCCTGGGTAACTTTTTTGATGATGCCCATAAAACGATTTCCCATTTTGTCTTCGAATGGCGACGGACAATCCTTTTTATATAAATTTTGATGATATTCATCCCAAAGTAAATCAGAACCTTTATCTAAAGTTGTCCTGTTTGTCTCCAAAGAATCTTTTAAAAGTAAAGCTATTTCTTCCAATTCATAAGTTATACCGGTAATGCACTTTAATGAACTGGCTTGAGGAAGGTTTTCAAAATTAGTCTGGTTTAAATTTAATCCAATGCCAACAATTGCCGTAAAACTGCCATTCGGTTTTAGGATGTTTTCAATGAGTATACCTGCCACTTTTTTAGAATCTGCCATAATGTCGTTGGGCCACTTTATAGCAATGTTTGGAATTTGACTATTTTTTAAAACTTTTAGTACCGATAGTGCAACTGCAATATTAAAATCGTAAATGTTTTTATTTTTGAGAGGAACATCTTTAACCAAAACACTCATAGTAAGGTTTTTACCCGGTTCGGAAATCCATTTTGCACCCATTTGACCTTTGCCTTTGGTCTGTTCATTTGCCATGACAATAGTATAATCTTCGACTGCTGATTCCTTAAACAATTGCTTTAAAAAGTCATTCGTCGAATCTATGGCATCGAGTTTGATTAAAGGCATGACAGAAAGGTAAATATTAATGAATTTATAACTTTTGTTGAGCAAAAATAAAGACAAAAAGTAATACATTTGCAAAACATACATAAATATAAATGACGAAGAAAACGGTTAACACAGATGTTCTTTTGGCGAACATCATAAAAGGCATCGAAGAAGTAAAAGGAAATGATATTGACATCCTCGATTTGAGAGCCATTGATACAGCAGTTTGTGATTACTTTATAATCTGTAATGGTAGTTCTAATACACAAGTTAACGCAATTGTTAACTCCATCCAAAAATTAGTTTCTAAAGAATTAAAAGATAAACCTTGGCACGTTGAAGGAACGGATAATGCCGAATGGGTTTTAATGGATTATGTTAATATTGTCGTTCATGTTTTCCAAAAACAAATTCGCGAATTCTACAACATTGAAGGGCTTTGGGGCGATGCCAAAATAACTACCATTCAAAATAAATATTAAAAAATAGTTCATAGTATAAAAAATGGCTAACGAAAAAAAAACTAATAATTTCAAAATAAGTCCGTGGTTAATATACGTAGTAGTAATCCTTGGATTTATTGCACTTAATTACTTCGGCGGTGCTAGTTTTCAAGACACTACTAAAATATCGTACTCTAAATTCAATGAGTATTTAAACAAAGGACAAATTGAAAAAGTAATCATCTACAACAAAACGGAAGGTGAAGCCTACTTGACAAAAGCTGCTCTAAAGGAAAAACAGAATAAGAAAGTAGCAACAGACATGTTGGGTCATGTGAACAAAGGGCCACATTACTCTTTTGACATTGGAAATGACGTAAGTTTTCAAAATAAAATTGAAAAAGCGGCCCAAGAAGGAAAGATAAAAGATTATGATTTCAAGGCTAAAAGTAATTGGGGCGAACTCCTAATGACTTTATTACCATTCGTTATCATCATTGGACTTTGGGTATTGATTATGCGCAGAATGTCTGGCGGCGCTGGCGGCGGTGGCGGTCAAATATTCAACATTGGGAAATCGAGAGCCAAGCTTTTTGACGAAAAAACAGAAGTAAAAACAACCTTTAAAGACGTTGCCGGATTAGAAGGTGCTAAAGAAGAAATACAAGAAAT
>JAYTGH010000487.1:0-10841 GCA_043733645.1 Flavobacterium sp.
TTGTGGTAAGTTCACGTTCACGTTTCGCAAGAATTTTTATCTTTAACAGAAAATAATTCGTTCCGAAGTTCGCAACTGACGAGAAGCGGCGGAACGTTATGCCTCACCCTATCGGACGACCGTGCTAAAAATCAACTGACAAAAAAAAGAACTAAAATTTGTTGAAACTTTCGACTTCACTTCCAAGTTCAATTTAAAAAAATTGACGATATTGCAGACGAAATGAGCAAAAAATATACAGACATAAAAAGCAAACTCAAATTAGAAATTACCAAGACGGAAAATAACGACTTGGCACATTTGACACATTTTTTTCAGAACCACAAAAATGGTGTTTCTCAATACTATAGACCGACCGCAACAGCTTATTTAACTGACTTACACGACAAATTGAACATTGTTGAAGAGCCTGATTTTCAACATTATTTACCAATAAATTGGGACATTCCATTTCCACCACCAACAACACCAAAGTTTAAATTTATTGATTTATTCGCTGGAATTGGCGGAATAAGAATGGCTTTTCAAAATCTTGGAGGAAAATGTGTGTTCACAAGTGAATGGGATACTTATTCAAAGAAAACTTATGATGCCAATTTTGGAGAAGTTCCATTTGGCGACATTACTAAAATTCCAGAAAACGAAATTCCAGACCACGATATTTTATTGGGTGGTTTTCCTTGTCAACCTTTTTCAATTGCTGGAGTTTCAAAAAAAAACGCCTTGGGCAGAGCCCACGGCTTTTTGGACGAAACTCAAGGAACTCTGTTTTTTGACGTTGCAAGAATTATAAAACATAAAATGCCAAAGGCATTTATGTTGGAAAATGTAAAAAATCTTGTTTCTCACGACAAAGGAAAAACTTTTACAGTCATAAAAGAAACTTTAAAAGAGTTAGGATATTCTATTCATTTCAAGGTTTTGGACGGGCAACATTTTGTACCACAACATAGAGAAAGAATTATAATTGTAGGCTTTAACAAGAACATTTTTAAAGGCGAAGAAACTTTTGAATTTCCAAAAATGGGAGATACAAAATTTGCAATTCGAGATATTTTAGAAGAAGAAGTTGACCCAAAATACACTTTGTCGGACAAGCTTTGGAATTACTTGCAAGAATATGCGAAGAAACACAAAGCAAAAGGCAACGGTTTTGGTTTTGGATTGACCAATTTAGATGGTATTTCAAGAACAATGAGTGCAAGATATTACAAAGACGGAGCAGAAATTTTAATACCACAAGACGGATTAAATCCAAGAAGACTGACACCAAGAGAATGCGCAAGACTTCAAGGATTTCCTGATAGTTTTTTAATTCCAGTTTCGGACAATCAAGCCTATAAACAATTTGGGAATTCAGTTGTAACGCCTTTAATTCAAGCCGTTGGAAAAAATATTATAAAAGAAATTTCGAAAATCAATGAACCTACAAAATCTAAAGTCGCTGTTCATTGATAACGGTTGTACAAAAATTTACATCAAAAAACTTTCGCCAAACGACAATTCAAAAAATCAAGTTTACTTTGGTGGTAGCTTTGAAATTCTAAACATTTTACCAATTTCTGAAATCAAAAATGAAGAAGCTGGAGATTGGAATAAAGAACGTTTTAAAGCATCTATCAATTTTTCTTGGATTGCAGAAGATGGGAACTTATTTCCTGCACCAAACGCCCAACTTATACTCTACCCTAAATATCCAGAAGTTAGATTTTCAGGCTTCTTACAAAAGTGTCAAAATCCGCCATCAGCATTAATGACACAAAGACTCGCTGACAGACTTTTGTTCTTTTCAGTTGCAAAAAGCGGAACTATTTTAGGTTACGTTGCTGATCCAAATTCTGAAATCGCAAACGAATTTGCAAACCATCAGAACATAACAGAACATGGAGTTTTTAAAGTTATTGAATTGCCACAAGTCGCAAATAATAGAGCTGACTTAATTAGTGAATTGCTTCGCATTCATCAATTAGGTTGGATTAAATCAAAACGACTTGACAGACTTGGAAATCTTATGGCTTGTGAAGCACCAAATTGTGGAGGTTACACATTAGAAGCCGAATTAGGAATTACACCGAATGGATATTCAGAACCTGACTTTTTAGGTTGGGAAGTAAAACAATTTGGCGTTGCTAATTTTGCAAGAGTAAACTCTGCAATTATAACTTTAATGACACCCGAACCTACAGACGGAATTTATCGAACCGATGGAGCAGAAGCGTTTTTAAGGCAATATGGTTATGCCGACAGAACTGGAAGAGAAGACCGAATAAATTTTGGTGGAGTTCATAAAATGGGTGTTAGACATCCGTTGACAAATTTAGAAATGCAGTTAATCGGTTTTGATGCAGAAAGTGGAAAAATCAGAAATACAAACGGACGAATTTCATTGGTTGATATTAACGGAAATGAGACTGCTTCTTGGAGTTTTTCATCAATGCTTTTACATTGGAACAGAAAACATAATCAAGCTTGTTATGTTCCATCACTTTCTGAAACAACAACCGAAAGACAATACAAATACGGAAACAACGTAATTTTAGGAACAGGAACTGATTTTCAACTTTTTCTCGGACAAATGGCGAACGGTAATATTTATTACGACCCAGGAATAAAAATGGAAAATGCTTCGACAAAACCGAAAATTAAGAAACGAAGTCAATTCAGAATTAAATCACAGAATTTACCAAACTTGTATAAAGTAAACGAAGTTTTGGACATAACAAAATAGACAAAACAAACCGAAAAATAAAGGGCGAAGGCATAACAGCCGTTTCTCGCAATTGCGAATTTTGTGGTAAGTTCACGTTCACGTTTCGCAAGAAGTTTTATCTTTAACAGAAAATAAAAGTTCCGGACTTCGCAACTGACGAGAAGCGGCGGAACGTTATATGCAAGCTTCTCGGAAATCCTGCAATTCAAGAACCTAATGCAACAGATTTGGGAAATAAGTCCGAAATAACCAAATTGAGAATGGCAGAATCCAACAAGACATTGGCATAATCGAACAAGACGTTGGCAGAATCGAACAAAGCATTGGCGCAATCGAACAAGACGTTGGCGCAATCGAACAAGGCATTGGCACAATCGAACAAAGCATTGGCGCAATCGAACAAGACACCGGCACAATCGAACAAGACGATGGCGCAATCGAACAAAGCATTGGCGCGACCGAAATAGACAATGTCCAAATCGAACAAGGCAACGTCTCAATCGAACAAGACAATGTCTCAACCAAACAAAGCATGAGCGCAAGTGAAAAAGAAGATACACAACAGAAAACAAATAGAAGTGGCAAATGAAACTTACCAATAGAAGTACGAAGCCAGCATATAACAGCCGTTTCAAGCAATGGCTGGTTTTATCTTTCTTAGTCGGAAAGTACTCAACCGGAAAATTGTATATATTTACAACTAACTATAAAGTTGTCGCCACTGCGTGAAGCGGCGGAACGTTAGCAGTTATACTCCCAAAAATGACGCAGAAAATAATATGAAAGAAAAAATATCGAGTAAATTAAGCATATTACCAACGATAATTATAATTCTGATAAGCGTTGTTTTATTTGGTGGAATTGGAATTATGTTGTTGTTAAGATTCTTTGAGAAATTAGAAACAGAAGATAAAATTACTTGGGCAAATTTAATTTTTCCATTCTTAATTTTAATATTTATTGTTTATTCCATAAGATACATTGCTATTAATTTTCCCAAAATAATTATAGACAAATCTGGAATTAGCTTTTCCACATATTTTAAAAAAGAGTTTTACAACTGGAATGAAATTGAGAATATTGAAATCACTGGAAAGCGAAATCTCTCTTTTCTTTTTTCTACAATGCCGATTGAAGCAACAACTTTAAATCTAAAAAGTGGAAAGCAGAAATATATTTGGGCTGACAATTATTCAAATATTTCTGAAATTAGAATTTTATTGGACAGAGCTGAAAAACTAATTTCGGAAAATAAAACCGAAATGAATTCTCTAGATTTTAAAATTAATAGAAGCAGAAAAATATTAAATCAAATAAATTCAAAGGAAAAAGTTGAGTTTAATGGAAACCATATTCTTTCTATAAATGGCTTGTTTTTTTATGGTTTCATTGTTTTCGTTTTGTTTATGTTTTTCAAAAATCCAACAAAAATGATAACCAACTATAAAGCAATTTTGTTTTTAATTTCAGTTGGAACGGTTATGTGTGGAATATTTAGTTTCAGAATGTATTATTTCATAGTAACTGAAAAATATATTATTGTGAAAAATAGTATTTGGTTTTGGTTTAATAAAATCTACGAAATAGAAAATATAAAAGAATTAGTTATTGAAACGCCACATAAACAATCAACTTCTTTAAGAATAATAACAAATGATTTTCAATCAAAAATGTATCAGGCTGGTAGTTTAAGAAATTCAACTTGGACAAAACTGAAAGAATATTTATTGAAAAAAGAAATCAGAGTTAGAAACGAAACATATCACTAAAAAGAAAGTACAACTGCTAACAGCCGTTTCTCGCAATTGCGAATTTTGTGGTAAGTTCACGTTTGGGTTTCGCAAGAATTTTTATCTTTAACAGAAAATAATTCATTCCGAACTTCACAACTGACGAGAAGCGGCGGAACGTTAGCAACAAGCAGCGCACGAAACTGAAAACTATAAATAATCAATGAAATATATATTATTATTTTTACTTATTATTAATTTAATGTCATGTAGCAAAGGAGAAAATACAGTTATAAATTACAATAAGAATGGGAAATTAATTTCAAAAACTTATCCGAGTTTAGAGCTTTCTCGACCAATTGATTCAATTATATACTTTAAGAATAATAAAGTAGATTATAAAGTCATATTTAAAACTAAAGAAGACGTCTTTGTTAAGTATTATGATCCTAAAGAAAAATTAATTTGCGAAGGGAATACAACCAAAAAAATGCGCAATGGTAAATGGAAATATTATAGAGAGAATGGCAGTTTGGACAAAGTTATAGAATATATAAATTTATGTGGTCAACAATATGTAAATCAGGGCTGGTATTTTAAAGAAAATGGAGATACAATCTATAGGAAAAGTAACTTTGTAAATATTAAAATCAGTAACGGAAATTTCAAGATTAATGAAAAGCACGAGTTCAAATTTAGTTATAAAAAAATATTAGGCCCTAAATCTGAATTTATGTTGATGATAAGTCCAGATGTTGATGATAAATTTTGCAACATAGAAAAAATCAATATATCAAAACAATATTCAAAAGTTAATCAAATAATTGCGAAAATTGGATTTGCAACAGCTGGAAAAAAAACTTTAAGAGGATATATTACTGAATTCCAAGATTCAATAATAAGCGGAGAAAAAATGCCGAAAATTGCAGAAAGAAGAGTTTACTTTCAAATTCCAATTGTAGTAGAATAATGCCTGTTGCTAACAGCCGTTTCTCGCAATTGCGAATTTTGTGGTAAGTTCACGTTTACGTTTCGCAAGAATTTTTATCTTTAACAGAAAATAAAAAGTTCCGAAGTTCGCAACTGACGAGAAGCGGCGGAACGTTAGGTGCAAGCGCCGCGCGCCGCAGGAGAATTGAGAAACTAAAGCAAAATTGATTGAATAGAATAGAATATGAAAAGTACAATTGACAATGTAGAAATAGATGAAATTGAAAATTATCTAACTTATATTCGTCCGCCAGAAGAAATTAGAGATAAGCTTGATATTTCATATCGAATTGAAAAACAAAGTGTGATTATTTTTGAAATTAGACCAAATTGGCAAGTTGAAAATGAAAAAATGGAAATTGATGTTGTTAAATCAACTTTTGTAAAGAAGGATAATAACTGGAAAGTTTATTGGAAAAGAGCAGATTTAAAATGGCACTTATACAAACCAAATCCAATTGTTCCAAACTTGCTTGATTTTATAAGGCTGATTGAGAAAGATGAATACGGATGTTTTTGGGGATAATGCGCCAGCACCTAACAGCCGTTTCAAGAAATGGCGAAAAATGTGCAAAATTCACATTTTTCTTTCGCAAGAATTTTTATCTTTAACAGAAAATAATCAGTTACGAAGTTCGCCACTTCATGAAGCGGCGGAACGTTATAGGCAACCATTCCGAAACTGCGACCAAGCAAGTATACTTTAAATCTACACCGAAAGTGAAAAGTGAAACACAGAAAGTAATTTGACATAGAAAGAAACTCAAATGTGTGTCACAGAATGTTATTTGACATCAACCGAAAGTAATGTGACGTCGATAGAAACCAATTTGACGTTGACAGCAAGAATTATGACGGCGAAAGAAACTAATTTGACATCGACAGAAAGGAATATTACGCAGACAGAAACCAATTTGACATCGAAAGAAAGAACATTACGTCGACAGAAACTAATTTGACACCGATAGAAAGAAATATGACGTCGACCGAAACTCATTTGACGTCGACCGTTCCAGTAATACTGGGCAATGTAGAGATATAAATGGCAGCCTATAACAGCGGTTTCAAGAAACTGCGAAATATGTAGTAATTTCATGTTTTTCTTTCGCAAGAATTTTTATCTTAGCCGAAAGTACGCAGTTACGAAGCTCGCAGCTTCATGAAGCCGCGGCACGTTGGTAGCAATTTTACCGCAGAAACCGAAAATATGACTGAAAAAGAAATTGAGAATAAAATTAGTTTAGTGGAAAATATTGGCGGAATGACGGTCAATGAAAGACTTTATGTTTGCGGTTTAGACAAAGAATTTGAAAAAGCCTTAAAAAATGACAAATTAAAAGCTGAAAGAATATTAGAACTTTTAAAAGTTGACAAATTATCGATTGAATTAATATTGAAAAAATAATGGGAGAAAATATTATTAAGCCGAATTTACTGAAAAGATTTATTGCAGGATTTATTGATTATTTATTAGTATATGGTTTTTTCTTTGCTTTTGTTTACTCATTTGGAAAACCGAATGACGAAGGCGGATATTCAGTTACAGGAATATTAGGATTAGTTCCAATTATTTTTTGGTTTGCTATAATTGTGCTTCCTGAAGTATTTTTAGGAGCAACTCTTGGAAATTCTATTGTTGGCTTAAAGCCTAAATCTTTGACCAAAAATAATGGAGAATTGAGTTTGAGCCAATCAATAAAAAGACATTTATTAGACCCAATTGATATGTTCCCATTTGGTCTAATTGGAATAATGACAATTAAAAACACCGACAGAAACCAACGTTTAGGTGACATTTGGGCGAAAACTATAGTAACGGAAATTGAAAATAAATAAAAAAACTGCTACCAACAGCCGTTTCTCGCAATTGCGAATTTTGTTATAAGTTCACGTTCACGTTTCGCAAGAATTTTTATCTTTAACGGAAAATAAAAAGTTCCGAACTTCGCAACTGACGAGAAGCGGCGGAACGTTATGGGCTATGTGACCACACAACCGAAAAATTCACAACGAAATACAACTAAAATGGAAGCTTCAAATATTATAGCATTAGCATTAGGTGGAACTGGCTTTATTATCTCAATTGTCGGTTTTGTTTTAACACCAATTCTCAACCTTAAGTCAAAAAGGTTAGAAAAAAGATTGGAATATCGTTTTGAATTATTTCAGAAAATATTGGAGCTATGGGAATTCACTCATGATAAAAACCCTTCCGACAAAAACGGGCTTGAACCTTTATTGAAAGATATAAATAAATTTATTCAGCTATACGGATATGATACTGAAATTAAATCGTTTAAAGAAGTTGTGAAATATTATAAAATATTATCTGAAGAACATAATGAAAGTAACAGAAAAGAACTAATATCAAAGTTTAATGATTTTCTTTCAATTGCTTTTAACGCTTATAGAAAAGAAATTGTTTTAGACAAATTGAAAGAGAGTTGAGCCAAGAATGGAAAAAAAACACACAGCCCATAACAGCCGTTTCTCGCAATTGCGAATTTTGTGGTAAGTTCACGCTTGCGTTTCGCAAGAATTTTTATCTTTAACAGAAAATAAAAAGTTCCGAAGTTCGCAACTGACGAGAAGCGGCGGAACGTTATGCGTCATGCTAAGGAAAATTCGGAGAATTCAAGAACCAAAAACAATAAAAAACAACCAAAAATGTGCGGAGTCAGCACTTTAAAAACGGACAAAAAGTTATGAGAAAAATTATTTTTTTAGTCGCAATTATTATTTCGAGCTCAACAATTTACTCACAAAGTAATGATTCAGATTTAGCACGTGTAAAAAAGATAAATGGTGTTGAAGCATACATAATGTGTGAACCATTAAGAGAATATGATGTCGTTGTTGATGTAAATACTGGAGCAAAAGCTGAATCTATTTTGACAGGTGGTCTAATAAATAAATCAATTGCTGGTCGAGTTGAACAATTTATCAACCGTGCAAAAAAAGAAAACGCAAATTTTGATGCAATTGTCTATACATCGGGAAAACGAATAGTTGGTGTGAAATTCAAAGATGCTGGAACTGAACAAAACAAAGGAGTCGGCAGAGTAACAAAAATGAAAGGGCATCCTGTATTTGTAATGTGTGAGCCTTTGAAAAGCTATCAGACATTAAAATCAAAAGGCGGAGGTATAAAATGGAAATCAGCATTCACCGCAGGATTGGTAAATAATTCCATAGAAGAAGATGTTCAAAAGATAGTTAAGAAATTGGAAGACGTTAAAAATGTTGAAGGATTCTACTTTGATGGAACAAAAGAAGGAGAAGCTATTAGTTTTACAAAATGATAATTGTAACAAGCACGAACGCATAACAGCCGTTTCTCGCAATTGCGAATTTTGTGGTAAGTTCACGTTCACGTTTCGCAAGAATTTTTATCTTTAACGGAAAATAAAAAGTTCCGCACTTCGCAACTGACGAGAAGCGGCGGAACGTTATAGGAAACCCTTTTTCACGAATCGGGTCGACAACAACCAAAAAAAATATAAATAAAATGGAAAACAGAAAGTTCGATTACTTTTTAATTTGTGGTTATACAATGGGTATTTTAGTCTTCTTATTTGAAGGTTTAAAAAACGGTTATAAAAATATTAGAATTTATCAAGTCCTAATGATTGTATTTTGGAGTATTTGTCTGTTTTACAAAATAAAAGAAGTCATTAAAAATAATAATGATACTGGAATTGATTAGTAAGGAATTTGTAAAGAGTTTAAAAGTCCGTAATCGAAAAAGAATTTTTGATTCAACACAGAGAAATATTAAACCGCAGAAAGGATACTGTTGACCACAGTTTGAGGAAAGTGTTAACGCAAGTAGTAAGGGCTTCCTATAACAGCCGTTTCTCGCAATTGCGAATTTTGTAGTAAGTTCACGTTCTCGTTTCGCAAGAATTTTTATCTTTAACGGAAAATAATTCGTTCCGAAGTTCGCAACTGACGAGAAGCGGCGGAACGTTACCACTAAGCGTTTCCTAACTCCAGAACTTTCTGCTTAAACTTCACTTCTGCTCCGAAATTTCAATGAAATATAAATGGAAATTCAGAATAGAATTTGTTGCATTAAGTTATTGAATTTGAAAAAATGTTGCTTGAAAAAGTTTGTGTGAAATAGAATATGGAAATGTTTTCGAAAAAAAAAGTTGGTAAAAATGATGCAGAATTTGTTTGCGTCGAAATGGAAAGTGGAAAAGAAACCGAAAAGAGTGCGGAAAGTGTTTGTGGTTACGTTGCGTGACAATCAAACTCAAAACGCCTAGTGGTAACAGCGGTTTTGCGCAACGGCTAGTTTTATTTTTCTTAGATGGAAATTACTCAAAAGGAAATTTACATATCTTTACAACTCAACCTTAAAGTTGTCGCCGCTTCGCAAAGCCGCGGAACGTTGGCGGTAATTTTACCCCAAAAATAACGACAACCATAAATTAAAAATTATGAATGTATTTGAAAAAGCATTTAATAAGAAAAGAAACGACAATTTTAGAAGAAGAACTTTTGCTAATGGACTTGACGAATTACCATATCTGATTTATTATCAAAGCGCAATTGCCTATTATGAAAATGGAAATTTAATATCTGCTTTAGAAAATATTGACATAACAATTCAAAAATCTGATATTGATGACTGGAAACATTATGCTTTTAAAGCTAATGTATTTGAAACTTTAAAAGAGTACAATCAAGCAATATCCAATTACGAAAAAGCTATTGAAATTTCAGAAACGGATATACAAGTTTATGCACTTTATCACCAAATTGGATTTTGTTACACAAGTTTAAAGAATTATGAAAAGGCGATAGAATTTTACTCTTATGCAATAGAACTTAAAAAAAATCATCCAAATTCTCAATTTAATACAGACCAAGAAGGAATGCTTATGGGAGTTTTACTAGGTGTGACTTTCAAAAAAATGCATGTGAATCGCAGTGTAGTCTTAACAAATATTGGAAAACTAACTGAAGCTTTACACGATTGTGTTGAATCAATAAATTATGACCCAAATTATTCAAATCCTTACTTACAATTAGGTTTTATATATTATAAAGCTGGACAAGAAGAAGATGCTGTAAAGTTTTTGAAGCAAGCTGTGAGTTTGGGTAATCAAAAAGCAATGGAAATGTTAGAGCAAATTGGTTATTAATAAAAACTACCGCCAACAGCCGTTTCTCGCAATTGCGAATTTTGTGGCAAGTTCACGTTCACGTTTCGCAAGAATTTTTATCTTTAACAGAAAATAAAAAGTTCCGAACTTCGCAACTGACGAGAAGCGGCGGAACGTTAGCAGTAATTTTTCACCAAACGCGTAAATTCAATAACTTAATGCAACACTTTTAATTTTTTTAAATTTGTTGTAATGGAAAAAAAACGTAACAGACTAACCTTTGCAGAACGTGTGATT
>JAYTGH010000488.1:0-4091 GCA_043733645.1 Flavobacterium sp.
AGGAAAAACAATATTCAGAACTCATGAAGGCGTTCGTTTTGGCCTTGGTGGTTACGCCGGATTTAGAGTAAAATCAAAGCAAATTTTAAATTACGAAGAAGACGGACATGATATTACCGTTAAAGAAAAAGGAGGTTTCAATACTAACGATTTCATTTATGGAGTGAGCACTTATCTTGGTTATGGCGAAACGAGTTTATATCTGAAATATGATTTAAATCCATTGTTTAAAGACAATGCCATTAAGCAAAACAACATATCACTAGGTATTCGTTTTGACTTGAATTAAAAATAAAAACTCAATTTCATGTTTTGTCACACTGAGTGCTGCGAAGTGTTGTTTAGGTTAGTTTATACTTCGAAAAAGATGTTTCAGCGATGGAGCATCTTTTTTTTAAAAAATTTTAAATTTTAAATTCTGAATGTGTAAATTTACCCTCTTTCATTTTTCGGATTTCTAAAAATCTAAAAATCTAAATTTGATTACTCGCGAAACCATAGATAAAGTTTTTGAAACCGCACGTGTTGAAGAAGTCATAGGTGATTTTGTTCAACTCAAACGTGCCGGTAGCAATTACAAAGGATTGAGTCCGTTTTCGGATGAACGTTCGCCCTCATTCATGGTTTCTCCTGTGAAGCAAATTTGGAAAGATTTTAGCTCAGGAAAAGGAGGAAGTGTTGTGACTTTCCTTATGGAACACGAACATTTTACCTATCCGGAAGCCATTCGTTTTTTAGCCAATAAATACAATATCGAAATTGAAGAAACCGAAGTTTCTCAAGAAGATAAAATAGAAGCCAATGAAAAAGAAAGCATGTATTTGGTTTCTGAATTTGCCAAAACTTATTTTCACGAAACACTTTTAAATACCGAAGAAGGAAAAGCAATAGGTTTGTCGTACTTCAAAGAAAGAGGTTTTACCAACGAAACCATCATTAAATTTGGCTTGGGTTATTCTCCTGAAACCTGGGATGCTTTTACAAAAGAAGCTTTGGCAAAAGGCTATCAACTGGAATTTTTAGAAAAAGTAGGATTGACAATTGCTAGGGAAGACGGAAAACATTTTGACCGTTTTAAAGGAAGAGTTATGTTTCCTATTCAAAGTTTATCAGGACGGAATTTAGGATTTGGCGGAAGGATTTTAACTAATGATAAAAAAGCAGCCAAATATCTGAACTCGCCCGAAAGCGACATTTACCACAAAAGTAAAGTTTTGTATGGAATTTTTCATGCTAAACAAGCCATTGCCAAACAAAACAACTGCTATTTGGTTGAAGGTTATACGGATGTTATTCAGTTGCATCAAGCCGGAATTGAAAATGTTGTGGCTTCATCGGGAACTGCTTTAACTCCGGATCAAATTCGATTAATCAACCGATTGGCTAAAAACATCACTGTTCTTTTTGATGGTGATGCAGCCGGACTTCGCGCTTCTGTTCGCGGGATTGATTTGATTCTGGAAGAAGGAATGAATGTAAAAGTCTGCACGTTTCCTGATGGAGATGATCCGGATAGCTTTGCCATAAAAAATTCACATGAAGATTTAGTTTCGTATTTAGAAAATAATGCCAAAGATTTTATCCAGTTCAAAGCATCGCTTTTGATGGATGAAGCTAAAAATGATCCGATAAAGAAAGCCGATTTAATTCGAGATATGGTTGTAAGTATTTCAAAAATTCCGGATAGTATCAAAAGACAAATTTATATTCAGGAAACTTCCCGGATTATGGATATTTCTGAGCAGATATTGCTGAATACTTTGGCTCAGCTGGTACAAAAGGATATTTCAGAAGCTGGAAAAAAACTCAAACAAGAACAAAAGGCATTTGAAGTCGTTAAAAACGAAACACAATCCACACAGGAAAAGGTCAATATTATTTACGAATTGGAACGTAAAATTATTGAAATGCTATTACTTTATGGTTCGCTGGAAGCCGATTTTGATGATTTTATTTTGAAAGCCAATGAAGAAGGCGAAATGATTGAAGAAAAAGAAACCAGTACGGTTAAAGTTCATCAACGCATTTATTTGAGTTTGCAGGAAGATGAGGTTGAGTTAGCAAATCCCTTGTTTAAAGAAATCTACAATGACTTAATTGCCTATTATAACCAAAATGAGCAATTCAATATAGAGCAGTATTTGATGCAATTGTCTGGTGAACATTCACAAATGGTTACTGATATATTGATGGTGGAAGAAAAAGAATTACTACACAATTGGGAAACTAAACATATTTATGTGAAAACCAAAAATCAAAATGTATCACAATATGTTTCAGAAACTATTGTTTCACTTCGGGAATATCTTATCAATAAATTGATTATGGATTTGATGAACAGTTATAGCAGTGAAGAAGAAAATGATTTGGAAGAATTAAAATCTACTATCAACGATTATAACAAACTGAAAGTTAATTTGACCAATAAAATAGGAAGAATTCGCTCAACTTACTTATAAAAAAACCCTGCTTTTGCAGGGTTCAGTTTTTAAACAATTTCCAAAGTTTTAGCTTTATTTACAAGATCAACTAAGTTCGTAACATTTAGCTTTGTCAACAGACGAAGTTTGTAAGTACTGATAGTTTTCTCGTTAAGTGCTAAAATCTTAGCAATCTCATTGTTTTTTTTGCCATCGCTAAGGAAGCGAAGTACTTCGATTTCTCGATTTGAAAGTTTGCGATACAAACGTTCTGATTTGTTTTGTTTAGCAATCAATGCTAAATTTTTCTTGATTTCATCATTTAGTATAATTTGCCCTTGACTTACTTTGACAATAGCAATTCCTAAATTTTCAAGCTTTGATGTCTTATGAACATAACCTGCGCAACCTGCTTTTATGGCATTTGGAGCGTAGATGTGTTCTGACAAACTACTAAAAACGATAACTTTCGTTTTTGGAAAATTTTTAATGATTGACTTGACTTCATAAATACTTTTTAATCCTTCAAGCTCTAAATCGATGATTAAGACGTCAATTTCTTTATTTCTTAAAGCATCTGGAACCATAAAAAAGTTTCCTACGTTTGAAACGACATTTATTTCAGGATGATCCTTAAAATAAGCCTTCATTCCAAAATGAACAACTGGAAAATTATCCGCGACACATAAATTTATCATAATTGTGGTATTTGATAAAAGTTAATAAAACTAACGGTAAAGGTAAGAAAACATATTGTAAAATTGTTAAAACAGTTAACAATTTTTATATTCAAAAGGGATTAAACACACAGGAATGGGTTTCATTTTATGTTGATTAATTGAGTTTAATTTCATGTAAATTTCAAAAACTTCTTTTTCTCTTTTGGTGAAATTTTCGTTTTTTCTATTCTTTTCAGCTTCAAGCATTGCCCATTCTAACTCATCATAACTTGCGCCAAGTTGATTTTCATCAGTTCTGGAATCGCCAAATAATCCGTCGGTTGGTGCAGCATTTTGAATAGATTTTGGGATTTCTAAATACTTACCCAAAGCATAAACATCACTTTTCATTAAATCCGCAATCGGACTCAAATCAACACCACCATCTCCATATTTGGTATAAAAACCAACACCAAAATCTTCTACTTTATTTCCCGTTCCGGCAACTAGTAAACAATGAATTCCACCAAGATAATACAAGGTAGTCATTCGCAATCTCGCTCTGGTATTAGCTAAAGATAAATTTAGCTTGACCTCATTTTCTGAACTTGGCATTTCTTTTTTAAACGTTTCAAAAACTAATGTCAAATTTGTTTCAACATTTTTCACATTCGGGAATCGCGTTTTTAATTGCTCAATATGTTCCCTTCCTCGGCTTACCTGAGTGTTGTCCTGATGGATTGGCATTTCAACGCATAAAGTGGTTAATCCCGTTTGAGCACAAAGCGTAGAGGTAACAGCAGAGTCAATTCCACCTGAAATCCCAATAATAAAACCATTCACATTCGCATTTGTTGCGTAATCCTTCAACCATGTAACAATAAAGCTGGTGATTTCCCCTACCCTAATAGTATTATTTTTTGCCATTTGTTATGAAAATTTTTAGAAACTGCACTGTATATTTGCAAATGTAAAAAATCAGAAGTTTTTAATCGATTTAACACTCGTTAAT
>JAYTGH010000489.1:0-4089 GCA_043733645.1 Flavobacterium sp.
AAAGAATTAAATAAAAAAGGTTATTCAGAAAAAACACTTTCAGGTTTCATTGGCGCACTGTTCGATGGCCTAAACAGACAAACCTATAACGCTCCAATCGATTTATTCATTGAGGACTTTCTATTTAATAACTATCTAGAATTACGTCCTTATCAATTTGTATCGCTCTACGGACTTGGAATGGAGTACAAAAACTCATCGACAAATAAACAGGTCACTCAATTAACTCCTAAAGATGTTCAGTACGCCAACAAAGTCATGAACATAGTGTTTGCATTTCATTTTAAGGAATTGTTTGGGTTTGACCTTGTTTCAAAGTTTAATCCAACTCCTAATGAAATTAGAGAAGCAAATAAACTGTTTAAAGAATTCAAGGAGTACCAAAAAGATAAAGAACCAGGAGAAGAATACGAATTGGTTCAGCATTGGGCGGACGACTTAAAGATTTCAAATTACTTTGAACTAATTGACGAAGGGACGCACAGACGAAGAACTGATGCTAATAAAATATTAGAAGATATAGAAGCCGATCCATTTGGCACAGAGTCTGACAAAGACTTCAAGCAAAGTGAGATGGACAAATTTCAAAAATCACAAAACGAAATTGGTCTAAATATGGCAGTTGTTATGTTCATGGTTGACGCCCTTCAGTATTTTAAAGACAAGCCAAAGGAAAGAATAAAAGCCACAGCATTAGAAATTGCTGTGTTAGGAACTCAAGGGATAGTTCCCGGAGGAGATCACAAATACAAACTTGCCAGCATTTCAGGTAAAGATTTCTCAGGATATCATCTTCTCGCCTACTATTATACTTCTTGGTCATTAGCGATTCCAGAAATGCTTAATGATTTAAAGCTCCCGTACGACAACGAATTTTCATTGGCAAAACAAATGTTTAAGGGATGAAGGATATAGACGACATAATTACGGAACTAATAAAATTCAGGAATGAAAGAGATTGGGAGCAGTTTCATAATCCTAAAGACCTTGCTTTGGCTATAAATATAGAAGCCGGTGAATTGCTTGAATTATTTCTCTGGAAAAGCGCGGACAAGGCTAACAAAGAAAAAGTCAAAGAAGAATTAGCCGACATTTTGTCATTTGCGTTTTTATTAGCCGACAAATATGGGTTTGATGTAAAACAAATAATTTTGGACAAGATAAAATTGAATGCTGAAAAATACCCCGTTGACAAAGCGAAAGGAACAGCTAAAAAATACGATGAGTTATGAAGTTGGAAAATAACTTCGTCATTAATAGGTACGATTTCAATTCAACTATATTTAGTAAATTTCATAACATTCATTATGCAAAAGACTTATGGCCGATTGTTTATATTTTGAGTGATGGAACCATAAAGGAAGCCTATGTTGGTGAAACAACAGACACTTACGCGAGAATGAATAATCACTTAAAGAACAATGCTAAAAACAAACTTACGGCAATACATCTAATTACAAGTGACAAATTTAATAAGTCAGCAACTTTAGACGTAGAATCAAATTTGATAAAATATATCTCAGGTGATGGTCAATATAAATTGTTAAATGCAAATATTGGATTGGCTAACCATAACTATTACCAAAAGAGGGAGATTTACTGGGATATTTTTAAATCAATATGGGACAAACTTAGAGCGGAAGGAATTTCAAAGCACTCCATTGATTACATTGATAATTCAGATTTATTCAAATACTCACCCTACAAAAGTTTAACCATTGAACAGAGAGATGGTTTATTAGTGATCCTTAAAAGTTTATTGAATGAGGATTTTAAAACTATAGTTGTCGAAGGCGGTGCGGGTACAGGTAAGACTATTTTAGCTGTATTCTTATTCAAGCTGCTCATTTCAAATAACGAAGATTTCAATTTTAAAGAATTTGGCGATGACGAATCTGAATTTATACAAACAATCCTTGAATTAAAGAAGAAATTTCCAAATCCAAAAATGGCTCTGGTCGTTCCTATGTCATCATTTAGAAATACCTTGAAAAAGGTTTTCAAAAATATAAAAGGCTTAAATGCCAATATGGTAATTGGTCCTGCAGAGATTGTAAAGGAAAACTTCGATATCATCTTTGTGGATGAATCTCATCGCTTGCGGAGACGAGTTAATTTGGGGACTTACTTTCATGCATTTGATGTTGTTTGCGAAAAATTAAATTTGGATAAAAACAAGTGCAGTGAATTAGATTGGGTGATTAAACAATCAAAAAATGCAATTCTATTCTATGATGAGAATCAATCTATAAAACCTTCAGATGTTAAGAAGGAAGATTTTGATAAATTAAAATCAAATAGTTTAACTAAGGTCGAATATTTGAAATCCCAATTTAGAGTTAAGGGCGGTAATAATTACGTGAAGTATGTCAGCAATCTTTTAAATTGCAAATTGGATTTAGTCAGAGAGATTTTTAATTCAAGTGAATATGAATTTCTGCTTTTTGATTCCATAGAGGAAATGGTGTCTGAAATAAAACTTAGAGATACAGAAAATGGCTTGTCAAGATTAATAGCGGGCTATTCTTGGCCATGGATTTCTAAGAATGATAAAAGTTTGTATGACATTAAAATTGGAAACTCAGATCTTCAGTGGAATAGTGTTTCCGATGATTTTATAAATTCAGCCAATGCAATTAACGAGGTAGGATGTATTCATACAACCCAAGGATACGATTTGAACTATTCAGGTATAATTTTCGGTAACGAAATTACATACGATAAAGCAAAAAATGAGATTGTGATTCTAAAAGAGAATTACTTTGATAAAAACGGCAAACAATCAATAGTTGAGTTAGAAGAATTAAAAACTTTCATAATAAACATATACAAGACTATAATGCTTAGAGGTATTAAAGGAACTTATGTTTACGTATGCGATAAAAATCTAAAAGAATATTTTGCAAAACACATCTCTAAGTTCAAAACTGAAAAGTCAATCGCAGTTTTGCCATTGACTAAAGTATTACCATTTGAAAATAGCGTACCTATTTACGACTTAAGAGCTGCGGCAGGTGCTTTTAGTCAATTGCAAACTGTTAATGCCAATGATTACGAATGGATTTCATTACCATCTCGTTACAAGCCATCAACAGACCTATTTGCTTGCAAAATTGAAGGTGAATCTATGAATAAAGTTATCCCCAATGGCTCAATTTGTTTATTCAGAAAATATTCAGGAGGGTCAAGAAATGGAAAAATTGTTTTAGTAGAACACACTAGTAAACAAGAATCAGAATTTGGTTCAGTTTATACTATAAAAGAGTATCACAGTAAAAAAAATGTAGTGGGTGATCAATGGAGTCATCACTCAGTTACTTTAAAACCATTGACGTATAACTTGGAGTATACTGACATCGAGCTAACTGAAGATGAATCAATCAGTTTAATAGTGATTGGGATATTTGAATGTGTTCTGTGACAACATGACGACAACGGAAAGATATACTTCCATCGTAGGAGAAAAAGGGCACATGGCCACAACAATAAGCCGAGTAGACGTAAAGCCCCAAAAAAGAGCCCCAATGAAATGGTGAACTTCATTGGGGCTTTTCGTTTACCCGGTGTTGACAGATCACCTGATCAGCCTACGGTCGGTATTATTGTAGCTGGTTTAGTACTGGTTTTTTCTCTTGTGGGTCAGTGGCCGATACATTTTGCTACTGTTCTTAGCGCTCTCATCATTGGATCAGCACAATAGGAGTCCCTGGATCAAAAAAGAAAAAGGACAGTACTGGAAATGAAAAAGCTAATTCATAAGTTTGATATAACACCTGACGACCTCGGATTACAACTGAATATCAACAACTTGTGAAACGTTAGTCAGAATGCCTTGGCGGAAATCCTGGATTCAAACCAATCAATGACATTAAAAACCAAGTGGAGTACTGTCAAAAATCATTTGTTTTCTCCCACCACCTCAGGGAATTTGCTGATCGGTTCGAGTTGAATATGCCGATAAAATACTTCTGCGCCTTCCGTCTGTAATTCTATTTTTCCCCTTGTCATACGTATTTCTCTTCCATTTTCGGGGCGTCTGGAATGATAAAGTTTCATGACCACCACATCATTAATAATATGCACGCTGGA
>JAYTGH010000490.1:0-4071 GCA_043733645.1 Flavobacterium sp.
AGTGGTTCGGTTTATAATCGTGAAGAACTTACAGCTATTGGCAAAGTTTTAGAAAAGTATCCAAATATTTATATTGTTTCTGACGAAATCTACGAACACATTAATTTTTCGGGAACTTTCTGCAGCATTGGTTCTATTCCCGGTTTGTTTGAAAGAACCATTACGGTAAATGGTGTTGCCAAAGCTTTCGCGATGACAGGCTGGAGAATTGGTTACATGGGCGCACCCGAATTTATTGCCAAAGCCTGTACGAAAATGCAAGGACAAGTTACATCTGGAGCCAATTCGATAGCGCAAAGAGCCACAATTACTGCTGTTGATGCTGACCCAAAAGTGTTGAACGAAATGGTTGCTGCCTTTAAAAACCGTAGAGATTTGGTAGTTGGTTTAACCAAAAATATTCCGGGATTAAAACTAAATATTCCCGAAGGTGCCTTTTATGTTTTCCCTGATGTATCTTCGTATTTCGGAAAAACATTACGCGGAAAATTGATTAACAATGCTGATGATTTTTCGATGTATTTACTATCGGAAGCTAATGTTGCGACGGTAACTGGTGACGCTTTCGGCAATCCAAATTGTATCCGAATTTCTTATGCAACCAGTGAAGAATTATTAACAGAAGCTTTCAACAGAATTAAGGAAGCTTTGGCTTAAAAATATAAAGTATGAAAAAAGTAATTTCAATTCTTTTTCTTTTTGTTTGCCTTACTGTAAAGGCTCAAGACAAACCAAAAACTCAAATTGTAGAAGTATCTTGTGGTCAATGTCAATTTGGGATGAAAGCCAAAGGTTGTGACTTGGCTGTTCGCATTGATGGTAAAACCTATTTTGTTGATGGAACAAAATTAGACGACCATGGTGATGCTCATGCTGCTGATGGTTTTTGTTCAGCAATCAGAAAAGCCGAAGTTGTTGGCGAAATAAAAGGCGATCGTTTTGTGGTAAGTGAATTTAAACTACTTCCAACAGAAGGTGACTATGAACACGAAGGACACAAACATTAAAATATAAAGCGGATTGAGTTCCGCTTTTTTTATGTTTTAGTTTTATTGTACTTTTGAAATATGAGTTTGATTATACAAAACATTTCGAAACACATCTCTTTAACCCCTAAAGAAGAGTCGCTATTTTTGTCTAAAACCGAAACCAAACACTACAAAGCCAAGACCATTCTTCAACATGCCGGTCAGGTTTGTAATGAAGGTTATTTTGTCAATTCCGGTTTGCTCCGAAGTTTTAATATCAATGACAATATAGTCGAACATGTTATGAGTTTCGCCTGTGAAGGCTGGTGGATTAGCGATATGTACAGCTTGCTTTCGCAAAAACCCGGCAACCTTTTTATCGAAGTTCTGGAAGATGCAGAAATCGTTGTTTTATCTAAGAAAAACCAAGATCAATTGTATCTCGAAATCCCAAAGCTGGAACGCTTTTTCAGAATCTTAACCGAAAATTCATTAGTTGCAAATCAGGAACGCCTGATGGATAACCTCAGCTTAACTGCCGAAGAACGCTTTGAAAAATTCTGTAAAAAATACCCAACGCTAATACAAAAAGTCCCTCAAAAACAAATTGCTTCTTTTATTGGTGTAACTCCGGAGTTTTTTAGTAAAATGAAAAGTAGATTGTTGCGGAAGTAAAATCTAATAAGATTAATTGGAAGGATTTTATAAATTATTTTTATATTTGACTATATCTTTTAAAAATGAGTGCTCAAACCGAAAAATCTTTATTGTTTGATTTGCTTCAAAACATCAATGATGTCTCGCTTCTTAAAAAAGTGAAAGAATTTATTTTGACCGAAATTAAACCTTCTGACTTAACCAAAAATCAGAAAGATGAACTCGACAAGAGAATAATAGAGCATAAAAACAACCCAAATTCAGGCAGTGATGCTTTCGATTTTTTAGACAATTTGAAGTCAAAATATGAGTTATAAAAAACTTATTCTAAAATCGAGTGCTGCTATAGAAATTGAAGAGGCAATGGTTTATTACGCTAATATCAATAAAACCTTAGCTAAAAAATTTTAAAAAGAAATAAGATTTTGTTTTTTCAAAATTTCTAAATCCCCGGAAAGCTTTAAATTTCGATATAAAAACATCAGAATCATTTGGTTGAAAAAATTCCCTTTTGGAATTTATTATCTTTATGATTCTAACGAAGTTTATATCATAGCTTTTTGGTGTGATAAAGAAGATATTGAAAATAAAATTAGAAAAGTTTAGTGCTGTTATTAGAATCAATCATTTTTGACTATTAAACCATTTTTTAGTAAGATGAAAAGTAGGCTCTTGCGGAAATAAAAAACCACCAAAATGAGTTTTTGATGGCTTTTAGAGATGAATTATAAATCATCTATCAAGGAGTTTTGAATATAATTAACGCTGCATGTTTAAACCCCGGATAGTTATCAGCCGAATAATAACTCGCAGGTTCAGGAGTTGTAGTGTAATTACATATAATAATTTGATAATTTGGATGAGCTGTCAAAAAAGCATTAATTTGATTTGCAACATCGTCTGTTGAAGTTCCATAGAACCCTTTAGCTAAATTTGCCATAATTTATAAAATTTAAGTTTTCACCTATTTCTTTCAGGCATCGGCTTTCCTGTTTATAATAAAACCTTTGTCAAAGGTTAAAACTTTGACAAAGGTTGTTTCATATTTACCCCGTCACGGTAGCCATAACCACATCGCTCCATGGTCCGCTTTCGCCACGCGTATTTTCCCAACGGAGCCAGTAATACACATTTTTACCCGCAATATCGCCTGCAAAATGATAGGTATAAGGCGAGGCAGTATCTGTAGTCATATAACTTAACTCGCTAGGGTCTATAGCAGGGTCTCCTATTTTAAACCAAATTTGGCAACCGCGCACGCCAGCAGGTTTGCCTGCCGACCCATCTTCATTGGTAAACGATATAGTATGTTCTAATCTTTTACTGGTATCTACTTGTGCAATAGGTTTGGTAGTGGGTACAGGTGTAGGTGTTCTAGTAGTGCTGCGCTCGGCTATATTTAGCGTGTTACGGTCTTCCACCGTCAAGGCACTAGCAGGAATATCGGCATAAATAGTGCGCAGGGTAGTCATCAAATTCTCTTTGGCAATATCCTTGTTTTCTACAATAGATTTTGTTCTAGTGTTAGTGTTTTGGGAAGCAGGATACACCGTGTTCCAGGCAGTAAGTTGCGCTGTTGCTGTGGTTTGATGTGCTGATGATACACCCAGCCTAGTAGCGTTGGTTACTAAATAGGGTACTGCCGCTTGAAAATACAAATTCAAATCGGCCTCTTTGCTTGGGAATGGTTTTGAGTTTGGCATGGTATAAAGGATTTAAAAATTATCATTCTATAGTATATTCTCTATTTATCTTTTTGGGTAATGATACCGTAACTTTTGGTAGTGATACCATAACCCTGGGTATTGATACCACAACTCTTGGGAGCGATACGATAACTTTAGGTATTGACCCCCTAACTTTAGGTAGTAATCCCTTTTGTTTTGGTATTGATACCTTATTTATAGGTATCAATACCAAAAGTTAGAGTATCAATACCTTTTGTTACTGTTTATTTATTGTTAAGTGTTGTTTTTTAGATTATTACAACACATTTATATGTAAAGCAAGAAAAAAAAATTGATTTAAAAGAACGTATTTATAGGAATTTTAGGCTTTTTATTAACAGCTTTTGAAATTTTAAAAAGCTAATTAAAATATTACAATCATAGGAAAAATAGGTGTTGATGAAATTGACATCTACAAAATTATTTTAATAAAAAAATCCCCATTAATGGGGATTTTGCATATTTTTATTAACATATAGGGTTTTCCCTATTTTGTTCAAAATGATGCTACAAATGCACTTTTTAACAAATATTGTTTCAAAACCAAAGCTGATATGGAGTAACTATTTCTTAACCTACATTAAGTGCTCTTACGTCATGGTCGTTGTAAATTTGTATCATAATAATTAGTAAATTTAAACATTATGACATCGCCGCTACAATCCCACAATTGATAAAGGAAAGTCATAGCGATTGCATTTGACAATTTAAAAACAAAT
>JAYTGH010000491.1:0-4063 GCA_043733645.1 Flavobacterium sp.
CGAGAGAACTTTTCAAAAACACCAGAAACCACAAAGGTTTTGCCTGCTAATTTATCGGTAGCATTTGGATTGAATTTTTCAACCAATTCTAATTGAACTCCAAATTGTTTTAAGCGCTCTATTATTTTGACATTTTCGTGATTTTCAAAAAACTCGATTACGCTTTGTGCAATCTTCTCTCCTATTTCGTCTACTAAAATCAAGTCCATTAAAGAAGCATTTTGTAATACATCAATATTTTTATAATGTTTAGCCAATTTTTTGGCTACAGTTTCGCCAACATAACGAATCCCGATAGCGTACAAAACCCTTTCAAACGGAATTTCCTTAGATTTTTGAACGCCATTAACCAGGTTTTCTGCCGATTTTTGGGCCATTCGTTCCAATGGCAGAATTTGTTCAACAGTTAACTCGTATAAATCAGCGTAATCTTTAACCAAATCATTATTAAACAATAAAGCCACTGTTTCTCCACCAAGTCCTTCAATATCCATCGCTTTGCGCGAAATATAATGCTGAATTCTGCCTATAATTTGTGGTGGACAACCATAAAAATTTGGACAATAATGATTCGCCTCGCCTTCGGTTCTTACCAATTCAGAATTACATTCCGGACAATTAGTAATATATTGTGTTGCTTCAGAACCTTGACTTCTTTTTGCTAAATCAACTCCTATTATCTTCGGAATAATTTCACCGCCTTTTTCAACAAAAACAGTATCGCCAACACGTATGTCTAATTTCTCAATTTGATCTGCATTGTGCAAAGAAGCACGTTTTACAATCGTTCCAGCCAATTGAACTGGCTGCAAATTAGCAACCGGAGTTATCGAACCCGTTCTTCCAACCTGATATGAAATTGAATTTAAAACTGTAGAAACTTGTTCCGCTTTAAATTTATATGCGATTGCCCAACGTGGAGATTTGGCGGTATAACCCAATTCATCTTGTTGATGCAGGTTGTTTACTTTTATCACAACACCATCCGTTTCATAAGGTAAATCGTGACGATGTGTATCCCAATAGTTAATGTACTCGAAAACTTCTTCTATAGAATTGGCTAATTTGGCTTCTTTTGGAACTTTGAAGCCCCATTTACGAGCTGTTTCCAAACCTTCATATTGAGAGCTGAAATTCAAATTATTACCAACGATAAAATAAAGCAAACATTCCAAAGGTCGCTTGGCAACTTCGCTGCTGTTCTGCAATTTTAAACTTCCTGAAGCGGTATTTCTTGGGTTGGAATAAGGAGTTTCGCCAATTTCTATCAATTCCTGATTCATTTTTTCGAAACCTGCATATGGCAAAATGATTTCACCGCGAATATCAAATCGATCTGGATATTCCCCTTTTAATTTTAACGGAATGGATTTTATGGTTTTAATATTATTAGTCACATCATCGCCTTGAAAACCATCACCACGAGTGACAGCACGTTTTAGTATGCCGTTTTCATAGGTTATAGAAATTGATGCGCCGTCATATTTTAATTCGCAAGTATATTGTAATGGAACATTGCCAAGCACTTTCTGAATTCTGATTTCCCAATCGATTAAGTCTTCTTTAGAATAGGAATTATCCAAAGAATACATTCGATAATCATGGACAACCGTGTCGAAATTTTTGGTAATTGTTCCGCCAACGCGTTGTGTCGGAGAATTATCATCATAGAATTCGGGATGTTGATTTTCTAAATCCTGCAGTTGTTTTAGTTTTTGATCGAATTCAAAATCTGAAATAGTTGGGTCGTCCAACACATAATAATTATAGTTGTGTATGTTGAGTTCGTCACGTAAATCCTGAATAGTTTTCGGAATATCCATAAAAAGAAATTGGCTATTTTAGTTGCAAATTGTGTGCACTAAAATAGCCAATATTTTTGAAAAAGGAATAACCTTTATGACTGAATTATTCCGTTTATTTGAAGATATAATTGTCCGTCACTAAGTATAGCTCCTTCTTTAATCAGATCAAAAATAGCTGTATTCCGTTCGCCTTGATATTCTTTTTTACCCAAATGAATTTCTACAGCATCTGTAAATATGTTGTCACTCAACCATTGTAAACCTTCATTTTCCATAAAATCGACTTCTGAGCTTAAAGCTTTCAAAACAATAGACTGGATTAGTTTTTCCTGGCAATGAAAAAGGAAAATATGGTTCTTAGAAAAATGTTCTAAGTAAGTAGCCTTGGTCAAAACGCCTTCCCAAATCAAATCGGAAAAAACGTCTAATTCTTGTTCGGCTACTTCAGGCTTTTCACTTTTTATTTTATCCCATTCAGCCTTATCTATAGCTTGTGTTGCCAAGAAGTTTGTAAATTCCTTGTGCAATGCTTCAAATTGTTCTTTGGTTAATCTTTTGTACTTCATAAATTAATATGTGGCTGAGTGACTGAGTTACTGAGTTTTTGTTTTATATGAAAAGCCCTAGCCCCGATAGTAGTGAAAATCCTTTTTAATTTGTCATGCTGAGCTTGTCGAAGCACAAATTAAAAAGATTGCAACGAATAGCGGGAAATAGCTTCAAAAAAAAATCCCGACTTACATCGGGACTTTTATACTATATAGTGAAATATTATACTTCAGCTACGATTTCGTATGGTAATTCAACAACTACATCTCTGTGAAGTCTCACAGTTGCAGTATATTTACCTGTACGTTTTACCAAACCACTAGTGATGAATTTTCTATCAACGCTATGACCAGCATTTTCTATAGCCGCAGCGATATCAATGTTAGAAATAGAACCAAATAATTTTTCTCCACCAGCTTTTGCTGTAATTTTAATTTCTAAAGCTTTCAATTTGTCTGCCAATGCTTGTGCATCATTTACAACTTTAGCTTCTTTGTGTGCTCTTTGTTTTAAATTTTCAGCTAAAACTTTTTTCGCAGAAGGTGTAGCTAATTGAGCGTGACCTTGTGGAATTAAAAAGTTACGACCGTAACCGTTTTTTACGTTTACTACGTCATCTTTAAATCCTAAATTTTGAACGTCTTGTTTTAAGATAAGTTCCATGTTGTTGTCCTTATTATAGAAGTTAGGTTCCGCTTGCGGGAAACCAACAACTGAGTTTATATTATTTTAATAAATCGGCTACGTACGGCATTAAAGCTAAATGACGAGCTCTTTTAACAGCTACTGACACTTTTCTTTGGTATTTTAATGAAGTTCCGGTTAAACGACGTGGTAAAATTTTACCTTGTTCATTTACGAATTTCAATAAAAAGTCTGCATCTTTATAATCAATGTACTTGATTCCTGATTTTTTGAAACGACAATACTTTTTAGTTTTGTTCGTTTCGATGTTTAAAGGAGTAAGATATCTGATATCTCCGTCTTTTTTTCCTGAAGCTGATTGTTGTAAATTTGCCATGATTAGTTTGCTTTTGCTTCTTTTAATTTAGTTCTTCTTCTTTCTGCCCAAGAAATTGCGTGTTTATCCAAACTTACAGTAAGGAAACGCATAACTCTCTCGTCACGTCTAAACTCAGTTTCAAAAGCAATTAAAGCTTCTCCTGATACTTGGAATTCGAATAAATGGTAAAAACCACTTTTCTTGTTTTGGATTTCGTAAGCTAATTTTTTTAAGCCCCAATCCTCTTTGGATACCATCTTTGCTCCTTTTGTCGTAAGAAAATCTTCGAATTTGCTTACTGTTTCCTTTACCTGAACTTCAGATAAAACGGGATTTAAGATGAAAACAGTCTCGTAATGATTCATAATTATTATGATTAAATTTAAATTGGGCGCGAAGATATAAAATGAATTTGGAATAACAATCACAAGTGGCGTTAAATCGTCTAAAAGTAAAAAATATCGTTTAAAAGCAAAAATAATCGACGAAACGTTAGGTGGATTGAAAAAAAGTATATATTTTTACAACACCAAATCTATAATAAAAAATATTATGAAACTAAATTGTGTTGTTGTTGATGATAGTTCCATTCAGAGAATGATCATTGCAAAGTTAGTAAATAATCATCCCAATCTACATTTAGTGGGTGATTTTTCTAATGCAATTGAAGCAAAAAATTGCATGTCGGTTCATACTGTTGACTTAA
>JAYTGH010000492.1:0-4055 GCA_043733645.1 Flavobacterium sp.
ATATATTTGCTTAATGGATAATAAACAAAAGATACGCACAACTGTTTTTTACAAAGATTACTTTGAAGAATTCTTTATAAAGCAACGTGATAAAGTTAAAGACAAAATTATCTGGACATTAGAATTAATTCAAGAATTAGAAAGAGTTCCAGAAACTTATCTTAAGCACATTGAAAATACTGACGGCCTTTATGAAATTAGAGTTCAACAAGGAAGCGACATTTTTAGAATCTTTTGTTTTTTCGATCAAGGTCAATTAATAATATTAGCAAACGGATTTCAAAAGAAAACAGAGAAGACACCGAAAAAAGAAATTGAAAAAGCAATTAAAATAAAAAATGAATATGAAAGCGAAAAGTAATAACACCAGAACACTTGACCAATTCAAGGATAAACATTATGGAAAAGTTGGTACTGCAAAGCGTGATGAACTTGATAGTGGTTATGAAAACTTCAAAATTGGAGCAATGATTCATGATGCGCGACTTGAAAAAGGTTTGACGCAGGAACAACTTGCAGAAAAAACTGGAACCACAAAATCTTATATTTCAAAAATTGAAAACAATGTAAAAGAAGCAAGATTTTCAACGTTACAAAAAATTGTTGAACTTGGTTTGGGTGGACATTTAGAATTATCAATTAAGTTGTAAATAAACAAAAAAACCCGCGCTACCGCACGAATCCTTTCGTGTGGTAATGCAGAAGTTAAGTATAGGAAAAGTGCTAGTGATTATGCGTTTATTTAGAATAAATCAGTTTAATGTCACAGGAAAGGATTCGTGCGGCAGCTTGGGGAACTTTTATGAAATTTAATCTCGTTCATTTGCTCAAGATAATTGTTATAGAAACTGCATATTTCTTTGCAATTGGTTTTGGTTATATGATTTTTTCTATGTTAGCTTTTGGAGAAGGCGCAAATAGTTTTATGTATTCAAAAACAAACGATGTTATTTTTTATTGTTTGTTATTTATACCGCAAAGCATCTTCAATATTTTAAAAATAAAAAAATACCGAGAAACAGACAAAGCCAAAAGGACAAACTATATAATTTCCCAAATAGTTGTAATTGGATTAATAATATATTTTTTCACACATAACCATTATTGGTAGCGGCACAAACACCAACAGCGGTTCGCAATATCTTGTTCCTGTTTTCCATAGTCCAATCCAAAAACCAATTATACCAACCAACAATTTTAGCCTTATACCAAAATGAAATATCTACTGATTTGTATCCTAGCCTTTTCTGTCACTTGCTGTAGCAAAGCAACCTTTGACCCTGCCTGGACAAAGCAAACGGCTCCACCAACCTATACCGCACGTTTTGAAACATCAAAAGGGAATTTTGACATCCAGGTAACAAGAGCATGGTCGCCACAAGCTGCTGACCGTCTGCATCAACTATTGACACACCACTTTTATGACAATCAACTTTTTTACAGAGTGGTACCTAATTTCGTGGTTCAGTTTGGGAATATCGATACAACTGTCACCAAGAAATGGGAAAAATTCAAAGTTTCCGATGAGCCGGTGCTCAAAAGCAACCTAAAAGGGTATGTAAGTTTTGCAAGAGCTGGCAAGGAAACGCGCGGCAATGACCTATTTATTAATCTGAAAGACAACGTCAGATTAGATACTGTATCTCCCCAAGGCGTTAGAGGTTATCCGGTATTGGGCTATGTAACCAATGGTATGGACGTGGTAGAGAAATTCTATTCAGGATATGGCAACAAGACCATGGATGTATATGACTCTGTTAGTCCGAACCGCAAAAAATACTTAAAACTTTTTCCAAAACTAGATTCCATTAAGAAAGCCTATATCACAAAAGATACGAAAGATTGATAGAATTAGGGGTAATCAAAAAATAAATCTATATCTTTGAATTAGTAATTTCCAAACCTCAATAAGCATTGAGGTTTGGATTTTTACTTTTTGTATTTTTTAGAACACTATGGATTTACAAGATCAATTAAAAAAGCTTTTCCCCGAACATCAACCTTCAACTGAACCTGAAGCTGTTGAACAGCAAGAGCATACTCTTTTTATTCAAAAAGAACCTATGATTTGTAAATATGAAAAGCGAAAAGGAAAAGCCACGACCATTATTGAAGGCTATGAAGGCAACGATGAAGATTTTAAACTATTAGCCAAAGAACTAAAAACCAAACTCAGTGTTGGCGGTACTTTCAAAGACAGTTCAATCATTATTCAAGGCGATTACCGAGATAAAATAATGAACCTGCTAAAAGACAAAGGCTTTAAAGTAAAGCGCGTTGGCGGATAGTCAATTACGAATTAAAAATTACGAATTTCAAATAACCAGATAACCGAATAACCAAATGATCAAGTCATCAGAATTAATATTAAATCCAGACGGAAGTGTTTATCACTTAAACCTAAAACCAGAACATATTGCTCACGATATCATCTTTGTAGGCGACCAAAACCGTGTTGAAAAAATAACACAGTTCTTCGACAGCATCGAATTTTCTACACAAAAGCGTGAGTTCAAAACCCAAACTGGTCTATACAAAGGCAAAAGAATCACGGTAATGTCAACCGGAATTGGTCCTGACAACATTGATATCACAATCAATGAATTGGATGCTTTGGTAAATATCGATTTGAAAACGCGTGAACCAAAAGAAACAGTAACCTCATTAAACATTGTCCGCATCGGAACTTCAGGTTCATTGCAGGAAGATATTCCAGTAGATAGCTTTGTGATGGGTGAATTCGGACTTGGATTAGACAACATGCTTCGCTCCTACGTTATTGACGATATCTGCGAGACAGCCATGGAAGATGCTTTCATAAAACACACGAATTGGGATTTAAGAAAAGGAAAACCCTACATCATCGCCTGTTCTGAAACGATGAAAAATAAATTTGACAGTAACCAAATCCACAAAGGAATTACCGGAACTGCTGGTGGTTTTTATGGACCACAAGGAAGAGTGTTGCGCTTGGCAATTCAGGATCCTGAGTTGAACAGCAAAATGGATAGCTTCAAATTCAACAATGTCAGAATGGCAAATCTTGAAATGGAAACTTCGGCTATCTATGGTTTAGGAAAGCTTTTGGGGCACAACTGTTTGTCGCTAAACGCCATCATTGCCAATCGCGCGAATGGCACTTTTAGTGCCGATCCATATAAAGCTGTTGATGAATTAATTCAGTACACTTTAGGAAAGTTTGGAGAAAATTAAAGAAGGAAAAAGAGACTAAGAGAGAATAGACGAAGAGAGAATAGACGGATAGAGAATAGATAATTCTCCTATTAACAAGTCCATCATCTATCAGTCTATCATCTATTATCTATTTAATTTATCATCTTAAAAATCATAGACCTAATCCTCGAAACCTCTCGCCTCCTACTCCGTCCATTGGAACTTACTGATGCAGACGATATGTTTGCTATGGATAGCAATCCTGAGGTACATAAATACCTTTGGCAAAAGCCATTTGAGGACATAGCCGAAAGTATTAAAATAATCGAATACGTAAGAAATCAATACGAAACCAACAATATCGGACGATTTGCCACTATCATAAAAGAAACCGGCGAATTCATTGGCTGGACAGGAATAAAGTTTGTTGACAACCATATCGAAAATGGAAATACCAACTTCTTTGATTACGGCTATCGTCTGAATGAGAAATATTGGGGAAAAGGTTATGCAACCGAAGCAACTAAAATCTGGCTGGATTATGGTTTAAATCAAATGAATATAAATAAAATACACGCTTACACTCATAGTGAAAACATTGCGTCGAATATAGTTTTAAGAAAAACAGGCATGACATTCATGCAGGAATATTTAGCTGAAGATGGTTCCAATTGGAATTGGTGGTTAATAGAAAATTCAAAAAAAGTAATTAGTAATGAGTACTAGTGATTAGAAATCTCTAATTCTAACAATCTAATAATCTAACAATCTAAATGAAAACAGTAAAAATAGTCGGCGTTCCTGAACATTTCAACTTGCCTTGGCAATTGTGTATCGAAAATGGTGAGTTTGAAGAAATCGGAATCGATTTGCAATGGACA
>JAYTGH010000493.1:0-10723 GCA_043733645.1 Flavobacterium sp.
GATCAAAAACCGCCTGTTTTTTCAGCGATAAAAAAAGACGGAAAACGCTTGTACGAACACGCCCGTGCTGGTTCAGCAATTGAAATTGCTTTCCGGAAAACAACAATATACGAATTTGAAATCACGAGAATTGCTTTGCCCGAAATCGAATTCAGAGTAGTTTGCAGCAAAGGAACTTATATTCGTTCGTTAGCATTTGACTTTGGAAAGGCATTGAATTCTGGTGCTTATTTATCAGTTTTGCGCAGAACAAAAATTGGAGATTATGATGTTGATAAAGCTCTTTCCCCAGAAGCATTTGAAAGAGAGCATCGGCTTAAATTTTCTGAATAATTTCCTTTTGAGTCGAAACTCCTTTGTCGTGCAAATACCAAAGTTGTAAATCAGTTTTAGCTTTTTCATCAATCAGACCATATTGTTTTTTATAATTCAAAATTAATTGCGTTGCACCAATTGGCCTTGGTCCAAAATCGCCCAAAATTTCTAAGGTCTTTTTATCAAGAATAATCAACTTCGGAATTGACTTTGTTCCATTTGTTAAAAACAAGTTCATCAAATCATTATTTTCATCACGAAAAACAATCTTCAACTCTATTTTATCTGAAAGCTGAGCCATTTTATGAATAACCGGAAGAAGCTGCGCAGCATCACCACACCAACCTTCGGAAATGACTAACCAAACATAGTCGCTTTGCAAACCTTGCAGTTTCTGTACATTTTCTATACCAATAGCAATTGTTTTTTCTAAACGATTCATTCTGGTTTCGTTCAGTTCGCTATAATGTGTCAACGCTTCCGACTGTTCGTTGCCCGTTGATTTACCTTCTTTTAATAAGGCTTTGATGCGATTTCTATAGTCAATATAGTTATAACTTTGTGAAAGGCTTTTTTCTATAATGGATTTCATAACTGCTTTTTGATACAGTAAAGTTACAAAACCATTAAGTCAAAAAACATGATAATTGTAGGTTAACATTCTTTTTGTCAAATACCTTAAAAAAAGAGAATATGTTTATATTTGCAACACTAAAACTAAATCTTAAAATTGAGATTCTGAAATAAATTCCGAATAAATGACTCGAATCCAAAAGGGCGACAGCATTACACAACTAAACAACAATAAGAGCGAGTAATGACTCGAGCGCAAGCGACAGCACGACTCCAATTAAACAAATATTAACTGGAATGAAATACAAAAGAATTCTTCTAAAACTAAGTGGTGAAGCTTTAATGGGCGACAGACAATACGGAATTGACCCAAAACGTCTTGCTGAATATGCTGACGAGATTAAGGAAATTCATAATAAAGGTGTTGAAATTGCTATTGTTATTGGTGGTGGAAATATTTTTAGAGGAATTGCCGGAGCCAGTAATGGTATGGATAGAGTTCAGGGTGATTATATGGGAATGTTGGCAACGGTTATCAACGGAATGGCACTACAAGGCGCTTTGGAAGATAAAGGAATGTTGACCCGTTTGCAAACGGCTTTAAAAATTGAAGCGATTGCCGAACCTTATATCAAAAGAAGAGCGGTTCGTCATCTTGAAAAAGGAAGAATTGTTATTTTTGGTGCCGGAACAGGAAATCCGTATTTTACAACTGATACTGCCGCGGTTCTTCGTGGCGTTGAAGTGCATGCTGATGTGATTTTGAAAGGAACACGTGTTGATGGAATTTATGATGCTGACCCTGAAAAAAATGCAAATGCAGTAAAATTCGAAAGCATTACTTTTGATGATGTTATCAAAAAAGGGTTGAACGTAATGGATTCTACTGCATTTACGTTAAGCCAGGAAAATGCCTTGCCAATTGTAGTGTTTGATATGAATAAAAAAGGAAATTTACTTAAAATTTGCAACGGGGAAAATGTTGGAACCGTTGTAAAAATATAAATAGATTTTTGGATTGTTAGATTACTAGAATCTAACAATCCAATTATCCAATAATCTAGAAATCTAGACAAGAAATGGAAGAAATTGAATTTATTTTAGACAGTACAAAAGAATCGATGGTTGGTTCTATTGCGCATTTAGAAAAAGAATTTTTAAATATACGAGCTGGAAAAGCATCACCACAAATGTTGGGAAGTGTTTTTGTAGACTATTATGGTTCACAAACACCGTTGTCGCAAATTGCCAATGTGAATGTTCCTGATGCCAGAACAATTACCATTCAGCCTTATGAAAAAAGTATGTTGCAACCTATTGAGAAAGCAATTATGGTGGCAAATATTGGCTTTAACCCCATGAACAATGGTGAAAATATTATCATAAGCGTTCCTCCTTTAACAGAAGAAAGAAGACGCGATTTGGTAAAGCAGGCAAAATCGGAAGCGGAAGATGCTAAAATCAGTATCAGAAATGCCCGAAAAGATGCCAATACTGATATCAAAAAATTAGAAAAAGACGGTACTTCTGAAGATATTTGTAAATCTGCTGAAGAAGATATTCAAAAACTGACGGATGGTTTTATCCGAAAAGTGGATGAACATTTGGCTATAAAAGAAGCCGAAATCATGAAAGTATAACTTTGTTAATTCAATATTAAATCCGTCCCGATGTATCAGGACGGATTTTTTTATTCCTATTTTTGTCAAATATTTTGTGCCAATTACTTTCAAATGAAGCGACTATCTCTACTTTTTTTATTCTTCACGCTGTCGCTTCAAGCACAATTCCAGGTTAATGGAATTATAAAAGATTCCGAAACCAAAAAAGCGCTTCCGTTTGCCACTATAAAAACAGAAAATGGTTTTTCCACGATTGCCGATGTTGATGGGAAGTTTAATTTTCTTTTGGCAGCACAACCCGAAACGTTGACGGTTTCTTATATTGGTTACGAATCAAAAACCATTTCACTCTTTGAAGTCAAAACCTTTTTTACACTCTATCTTTTACCAAGAATTGATATGCTAAAGGAAGTAACCATTTCAAATGTAAATCTGGCCAACGCCATTATTGCGAAAGTAATTCAGGAAAAAGAGAACAACAATCCACAAAAAAAACTACATAGTTTTCAATTTAAATCGTATAATAAATTACTTGTTACTGCCAATCCTGACTCGATAATTGGGAAAATTGATACTGTTTTTGTGAATGCAGTTACTAGAGAAAAAATTGCCAAAATAGATTCGTCCAATTATAAGTTTAAGAAAATTATTGACAAACAGCATTTGTTTCTAACAGAAAAGGTATCGCAATTTCAGTTTGAAAAACCAATTCTGAAAGAAACTATTTTAGGCACAAAAATGGCAGGTTTTAAAGAGCCTATTTATGAGTTATTGGGTTTCAGCTTGCAGTCGTTTTCTATTTATGATGACAAGTACGAACTCTTTGAAACCAAATACAAAAGCCCAATTTCCATTACAGCACTTAAAGAATATCGTTATAAAATTCTTGACACAACATCAATCGATAACCGAACAGTAATTGTGCTTTATTTTAAAAATAAAATCAGCACCAAAGGTTTGGAAGGATTGCTCTATGTCGATAATGAAAACCATGCTATCGCTAAAGCAGTGATGCGAATTCGCGGTGTTTTAGATATTACCGGAATTCACGAATTTACCTATTTGCCCGAAGAAAAAGTTTGGTTTCCCGTTAGAAAAAACTTTAAAATCGTTAAAGGAAAAAGTAAAGAACCAACTGCCATTTTGGGCGGTCGAATTGAGTTTGCTGCCGAAAATGATGACACGAATTCAAAAAAAACAGCTTCTGATTTTACCTATCTTTCTTCCGAAATGCATGTTTTTGATTTGGCTGTAAACAACAATCTGAAAATCAGAAAATCTTTCGTTGCCATAGAAGTTAAAGACAATGCCAACAAAAGAGATGCTGCTTTTTGGAATGAAAACAGAACCGATAGTTTAGACAAGCGAAGCGAACGAACTTATTTCGCTTTGGATAGTATCGTGACCAAAAAAAATATCGAGAAAAAAATCAAATATGGGAGAAAAATTATCAATGGTTATCTGCCAGTTGGCCCTTTTGATTTTGATTTGCGTTATCTTTTGAGTTATAATAATTTTGAAGGATTTCGAGTTGGAATTGGCGGCATTACCAATGATTCCTTTTCTAAAAAACTCCGTTTTGAAGGTTATACAGCCTATGGTTTGAAAGATGAAACCATAAAGTACAATTTAGGAACGGCAGTTAGAATTGGCAATTTCTCCAACACTTGGATTGGCGGTTCCTATACCGACGATGTTCGCGAGATTGCGAGTACGAGTTTTGCAACGGATAAAAGGGTTTTCAAACTATATGACCCAAGACCAATCAACATTAGTACTTTCTATAATCACAAAACATGGCGCGGCTATATTGAAACCAAAATTATTCCAAAAACAGAAACAATTTGGCAGTTTTCGCATAGCGAAATTAGTCCGTTGTTTAATTACACTTTCGCTTACGACAGCCATTTGTATCGTGATTTTACGATGTCAACGGCTATGTTTTCGATACAATGGAATCCTTTTAGTGATTTTATGCAAACCCCAAATGGTAAGATTGAATTTGAAAAACGATATCCAAAGTTCGCATTTCAGTTTACTAAATCGTTGCCAAATTTCTTTGCTAATGATTTTGATTTTGGAAAAGTTGATGCCCGAATTGAGTATGAAAAAAAATATTTAAACGGACAAAAATCGGCTGTTTTAATTCAGGCCGGTTATGCTTTTGGAGCACTTCCATTAACGCATTTGTATAATACTTCTCCAAATAATTTGACCAAAGACAATCTTTTACAAAGGATAACCATTTCTGGGAAAAACAGTTTTGAAACGATGTATTTTAACGAATTCTTTTCGAGTGAATTTGTAATGCTTCAATTTAAACACGGATTAAAAAGAATCGAATTGTTCAAAAAGGTGAAACCGTCACTTGTCTTGGTAACTCGAATGGCATGGGGAAATCTGCAACATCCTGAACGACACATCGGCATTGAGTACAAAACATTAGACCAAGGTTTCTTTGAATCGGGAATCGAATTGAATCAGATTTACAAAGGTTTTGGATTAACAGGTTTTTACAGATATGGTCCAAACCAATTGCCTCGATTTGAAGATAATTTAGCGGTGAAGTTGAGTTTTGTTTTTGATTTTGGGTTTTAGGATTATGTTCTATTAAAATAAAAAAAGATACTATCTTTAAAATCTAAACAATCGTTTATGATCGACCAAAAGAAAATTATTGTAGTCCTTCCAGCTTACAATGCAAGCAGCACATTGCTTGCTACTTACAATGATATTCCATTTGATATTATTGATGAAGTAATTTTGGTTGACGACAATAGCACCGATAATACCGTTGAAGTAGCAAAGCAACTTGGAATCAAGCACATTATCAAACACGAAAATAATTTAGGCTATGGTGGTAATCAGAAAAGCTGTTATAACAAAGCATTAGAACTCAATGCCGATATTATTATAATGCTGCATCCCGATTATCAATATACTCCAAAGTTGCTTCATTCGATGAGTTATCTGATTGCAAATGAAGTTTATCCTGTAGTTATTGGCTCTAGGATTTTAGGGAAAGGTGCCTTAAAAGGTGGAATGCCAACTTATAAATATATTGCAAATCGCTTTTTGACGTTATTTCAGAACCTATTGATGAACCAAAAATTATCGGAATATCATACCGGATACCGTGCTTATTCGAGAAAAGTTTTAGAACAAATTAACTTCAACAGCAACTCTGATGACTTTGTTTTTGACAACCAATTTCTGGCACAAATATTCTATAATGGTTTTGAAATTGCAGAAATAACCTGCCCAACCAAATATTTTGACGACGCTTCATCTATTAACTTTTCGAGAAGCGTAAAGTATGGTTTGGGTGTATTGAAAACCTCATTTCAATATTTTTTAAGCAAGAACAAAATCTATAAATCAAGATTGTTTAAATAAATGAATTTAAAATTATCCAATCGATTTTTTCTTATTCTCACCAGCCTAATTGCTTTTTTACTAGTTTGGGTGAACAAGGAAAACGGTTTCTTTTGGGACACAATTCAATTGGCTTCCGAGCACGGTAATTTTTACTATTCGACTAATTTTTCACAGTTACTTTTGCCTGTTGAATTGGATAGTGGACACATACCCGCTTTCGGCATGTATATTGCCTTAGTCTGGAATATTTTTGGAAGAAGCTTGCCGACAAGCCATCTTGCTATGTTGCCTTTTGCATTAGGAATTGTGTGGCAGTTAAACAATTTATGTAAAAGATTTGTTGCCTATAACTATATTGGAATTGCACTTTTATTGGTTTTTATCGATGTTAGTTTGATGAGTCAAATCACATTGGTATCGCCCGATGTTCCTTTGATGTTTTTCTTTTTGCTTGCACTAAACTCCGTTTTAAAAAATAATAAACCCTTAATTACAATCAGTGTTTTTTGCTTGTTCCTGATAAGCATGCGCGGAATGATGCTATCCGTTTGCCTAGTTTTGATTGATATTTATACCAACATTGGTTATCAAAATTTATTCAAGAATGGAAAAATAAAAATCCTTTTTAAAAGAGCCTTATTATATTTACCAGCATTAGCGCTTTTTGTTTCATTTAGCGTTTACCATTATCACGAAAAAGGTTGGATTGGTTATCATAAAGATTCACCCTGGGCAGATTGTTTTGAAAGAACAAATTTCAAAGGTTTTCTCTTCAACATTGGATTATTGGGCTGGCGAATTCTTGATTTTGGTAGAATTGGAATCTGGGTTGTATTTATATGGTTACTACTGAAATACAAATCACAAATTTTTAAAGAGAAAAGAAATCACATCCTATTTTTTATCTTTTTAGTATTATTATTTCTTCTTCCTTTGAATATGCTTTGGGCAAAAAATTTAATGGGATATCGTTATTTAATGCCAATGTATTTTGCATTTTCGTTACTGACAGCATCAATCCTTTTTTCTGATTTTGTTGCAGCAAAATTGAAAATCTTTTTAACAGTTATCTGGCTACTTGTAGTGATAAGCGGAAGCTTCTGGATTTATCCGCCAAAAATAGCAAAAGGTTGGGATTCAACATTGGCTCATTTGCCTTATTACAAATTGAGATTACAAGCAATAGATTACTTAAATGTCAACAAAATCAACTTTAATGAAGTGGATTCCTTTTTCCCAAATTACTATCCTTTAGATGAGATCGATTTAAATAATGACAAGCGTTCATTTGATAATTTCACCATCGAAAACAAGAGCAAATACATTTTCTACTCCAACATTTTTAATGTAGATGATGACGTTTATGATTATATGATGTCCAATTACACTTCAGTTAAAGAATTCGAGAACAATGGTATTTATATCCTTTTAATGAAGAAAAACAAATAGCAATTACGGCTTAATAATCAAAACCGAAGGGATATCTGTTAGCCAGGAAGTTTCATCATCAACTAGTTTTTTCCAGGTTTCTAAACTAAAAATTATCAAATCCTGTTGTTGCAAGAAAGGCTTGTTAAGCTGATTAGGATGAATAACTTCAATATTATCCTGATAGTTTTTTTGTACTGCTGACAAGGCATTTTCAACGATAAAGTTGTTTTTAGTATGCTCGTTATTATCTAAAAGCGTCACATGAGAATTGTTGTTGTAAATCAGTTTTTGAGCATAATCAATAAGAAAGACATCGCCAACACTAAAAATCCCAACGAATACTTTATTAACATCGTGAATATCTTTATCTATTAAAATTCCAAGTGGCGTTTTAGTTTTAGAAATTATTAAGCGGGTTCTGTCATCAAAAGGCGAGTTTTCAAACAATCCTTCTTTTCCTTTAAATTTATCCAATAATCTATCTGGATTAATGATGCGTGTTGTAAATCCAAGCACTTTCCCTAAAATAGTTCCTTCAAAAATAGATTTTCCAAGACCAACTAATACTAAATCATATTTCCCTTGGTGAGCAATAACAGCAATATCGGTTTCCATATCGTTAGTTGCCTTGAAAATTGTAGTGATTTTTTGTTCTAATTTTTTTGATTCTTTGGCGATTGGTTCAAACGTTTCTTTCTCGTATTCTTCCAAATTGTATGCATGCATTTCGTCGCTCATGGTTAAATGCATCGCCGTAATATTGGCCGAATCTGTTTGTTTTTTGATAAGACTGTTTGCCAAACGAAGTAATGACTTCCCTTTTTCATTATTCCCAAACGAAATCAGGATGTTATAATCGGAGCTTTTTTTAACCTCTGCCGGAATAATAGCGTCTTTGGTTTTAAAAATAAAATTGATAATATCCAATGCCGGGCCAGTCATAAAAGTGGTTACCAACGCCATGATTACCATCATAGTAAATACTTTTGGCGAAAGCACACCCAACTCATAACCAATGTTTAGCACGACTAATTCCATCAAACCTCTCGTATTCATCAGGGCACCTATAGTTAAACTATCCCGCCAATTCTGACCTACAAATTTTGCAGCCAAAGCACTCCCAAAGAATTTCCCAGCAACTGCAACTGCAATAATACAACCCGTAACTTTCCACAAATAAGCATCATTAATCAATCCGATTTCGGTACGTAATCCTGTGAAAACAAAAAACAATGGCAATAATAAAATGACAGATACATCTTCTACTTTTTCAATAAAAACATTTCTGAATTTAGCGATATCAGGCATAATTGCTCCCATTAAAAAGGCGCCAAACAGAGCGTGGATACCAATAATTTCGCTTACATAAGCAGAAATGATTAAGGTCAAAAGAAAAATTGCTACAACAGGTTTTTTGATGTTTTCTTTTTTGGCATACAAATCTCCGACACGTTTCAAAAACGGTTTCACTACAAAAAGCATAGTCAAAACATATACAAGAGCTAATCCAATTACGTACAATGAACTCACAAAACTTCCTGCTTTTACAATCGCAATTACGACTGCTAAGATGCACCAAGCGGTAATATCATCGGCGGCTGCACAGGTAATAACAATAGTTCCTAATCTTGTTTTGTGGATGCCCCGTTCCTGAACTATTCGGGCCAAAACCGGAAATGCCGTAATACTCATGGCAATTCCCATAAACAAACTAAACGATAAAAATTCAACACCTGGCGGCGCAAATTGATGATAAATATAATACGACAATCCAATACCTAAAGCAAACGGAATTACGATACTCGCATGGCTGATTACCACGGCTTCGTTGGCTTTGTTCTTCAAGACTTTTAAGTCTAATTCCATTCCGATGACGAACATGAAAAGTATCAATCCGATTTGGCTCAACAACTGAAGATTTCCGAGAGAGCCAACTGGAAACAGGGCTTCTTTCATATCTGGAAAATACAAACCGAAAAGTGATGGTCCTAGAACAATTCCTGCAATTATTTCTCCGATAACTGAAGGCTGTCCAATCTTTCTGAAAATCCAGCCAAAAATTCGGGCAACCAAAACAATGGTAATGATTTGGAATAGCAATAACGCTAGCGGATGTTGTAAATTATGGTATAATGAAGATAAAAATTGTGTCCATTGCGTATCGGCAGATGATGGAGAAACAATTTTTCTGCCAACTTCAAGTAGTTTACCTTGTTCAACAATTCTATACATCAAATAGGTAAATCCACCCGTAATGATAATATAAAATAAAGAGTTTTTTAAATTTCTCATCCAAAAAATAGTCATAGCTTATCCCTACAAAGATGCTAAAAAACAATGTATTTTTTTTATTTTTTTGGGGCTGTTAACAATTATTTAATCTTATACTATTTTTCTGTTATTATTTAAGTAAATCTTTTGCAAAATCACGTCCTTTTTTAGAGGTTTTAATTACCTTTGCAACCGTTTTTACATTAAAATGAAGAAGAAAATAAACGTTGGTTTTTGGGAATTTATCGCTGGAATTATTCTACGAAATAGAATAGCTATCAGCGTTGGAATTGTTCTGCTGACTATCTTCTTAGCCATGCAATGGAAAAATGTTGGCATGACGTATAACGAAGCCAACTTATTACCAAAAAATCACAAAGCCAACAAAGACTACACTCAATTTCTGAATATTTTTGGCGAAGAAGGAAATCTTGTTGTAATCGGAATTAAAGACAATAAGTTTTTTACGCCAAAAGCCTATAAAGCCTGGGATGAAATGATGACCAATTTGAAATCTCACAAAGAGGTTGAATTGGTTGTTTCGTTAAATGATTTAAAGAAATTACAAAAAAACGATACACTCGAAAAGTTTGAACTAGTTCCGTTAGTTGACCAAAAAAAAACTGTTGACCCTGCTTATTTGGCAGCTATCAAACGGCAACTTTTTAACGATTTGCCTTTTTATGAAGGTTTACTTTTTAATAAAAAATCGGGTAGTATTCGCTCTGCGATTTACATCAATAAGAAAGTTGTCAATTCGCCAATCCGAAAACAATTTATCCTGAATGTTCTGGTTCCAGAGGTTGATAAATTTGAAAAAACTACCGGAATTGATCTGAAAGTTTCGGGCATGCCTTATATCAGAACGATAAACACCGAGAATATGAAAGGTGAAATTGGGCTGTTTATTGGTGCGGCTTTGTTCATTACTTCCTTGATTTTCTTTTTATTTTTCCGTTCGCATCGCGCTACATTTATTTCGATTTGTATCCTGATTGTCGGCGTAATGTGGTCGTTTGGAACGCTTGGTTTATTTCATTACAAAATCACGATTTTAACGGCAATTATTCCACCGCTAATTATCGTTATCGGAATTACAAATTGTATTTTTCTTATCAATAAATACCAGCAGG
>JAYTGH010000494.1:0-4041 GCA_043733645.1 Flavobacterium sp.
AAAAAGTTTGGTCCCAATGGAGATTTAATTACTCAAAAAGCGGTTTTGGTAAAACCAATTCAAGATCAGGTTTTTACTGCCGTTCAAGATATTGCTGAAGCTAAAAAATATGATTTTATATTTGATAAAGCTTCTGATTTAACTATGCTTTTTTCTGCCAAACGATATGACATTAGTGATCAGGTTATAAGAGTTCTTACTAGAGCGGAGAAAAGGGAACAAATGAGTGCAAAACAAGTTAAAACGCAAGAAGCTAAAGATGCTTTAGAAGATGCTACTCTTGACGCTAATCCAACATTGGAAGCCCGGAAGAAAGCTCTGGAAGACAAAAAGAAAGCCAGAGAACAACTGGTAGCTGATAGAAAAGCAGCCGCTGAAGCTTTAAAAGCGGAAAAGGAACAAAAAAGACAAGAATTACTTGCTTCTAAGGGCGCAAAAAAAACTGGCACGGTTCCTGTTAAAGACAAAACCAGTGATGATAAAACAACAACACCAACTAATACTAATAAAACTTCCGACTCAACAGCGGTAGATACAAAAGCAGCTAAAGCTGCCGAAAGAGCAAAACTTCTTGAAGACAGGAAAAAAGCTTTAGAAGACAAGAAGAAAAAAATATTAGAAGATAGAGAAGCGGCGAAAAAAGCGAAAGAAGACGCAAAAAATAAAACAAAAACAAAAACAGAATAACAACAATAAACAAATAATTAATTAATACTCTTTAAAATGAAACGATTGAAATCATTACTACTAGCTACAGTGTTGTGTTTAGGAACAAGCTATACTATTAATGCACAAGCTAAAACTGCACATGTAGATGTGAATGAACTAATTTCTAAAATGCCAGCGATGATTGATGCTCAAAAACAATTAGAAAAATTGAGCGGAACTTATGATGCAGAATACAAAACAATGGCTGAAGAATACCAAAACAAAATTAAAAAATACGATCAAGAAGCTGCAACTGTTGGAGACGCTGTTAATGCAACTCGTCAGACAGAAGTTCAAGACTTGGTAAAACGTATTCAAGATTACAGAGACAATGCTCAAAAAGAATTACAAAAGAAAGAAGCTGACATGGTAAAGCCTTTAATGGATAAAATCAAAGCTTCGATTGCAAAAGTTGGTAAAGCAAAAGGGTATCAATATGTTTTAAACATTGCTGATTTACTTTTGGCTGATGGTCCAGATTTAACTGCTGATGTTAAGAAAGATTTAGGATTTTAATATAAATTCTTAATACTATCAAAAACTGCTCAATTAGTTGAGCAGTTTTTTTTTACTTTTGTTTCTATGGAAAACAACAATCCTATAGGGCTTTTTGATTCAGGAATTGGAGGAACATCCATTTGGGCAGCTATTCACGATTTGCTACCAAATGAAAACACCATTTATCTTGCCGACAGCAAAAATGCACCTTATGGCCAAAAATCAAAAGAAGAAATCATTGCTCTAAGTATTAAAAACACGGAGTTTCTTTTGAATCAAAATGCCAAGATAATAGTGGTCGCTTGTAATACCGCAACAACGAATGCTATTAAAGAATTACGAGCAAAATATGATGTTCCATTCATCGGTATAGAGCCTGCCATAAAACCGGCTGCGCTAAATTCTCAAAGCAACACCATTGGAATTTTGGCAACTCAAGGAACTCTAAACAGTGAATTGTTTCATCAAACGGCTGAAAAATTTAATGATACCAAAATCATTGAGCAAATTGGTCATGGGCTAGTTCCGCTAATCGAAAATGGCGCGATGAATTCTTTAGAAATGAATAAATTACTTCATGTCTATTTAGAGCCTATGATAGCCGCCAATATCGATTATTTGGTGTTGGGTTGCAGCCATTATCCGTATTTGATTCCTCAGATAAAAAAAATACTTCCAAAAGAAATAAACATCATCGATTCCGGCGAAGCAGTTGCCCGTCAAACAAAGAATGTATTATCAGAAAGAAATGGGTTAAACAATGAAAAGAATACCGCAAAAGCTATTTTCTATTCTAACTCTGATCCAAAAGTATTGAAGGCCATTTTGAATAATAAATACAACGTAATTACTAAAGATTTTTAGGAGCACAACTTTAGGTGTTTTTTTAAACCATGTTCCTGCTGTCCGCGCTACAAGCCTGCCTGCCGGCAGGGTAGCTAGCTTCCATCAGGGCTAGACTCAAACTAAAGGCGTTCTTTAATCGTCGTTCTTAAACCAACCGGAATACATCACATAGTTATTCGAAATACGCTCAATTTCTCCGGCAAAATCAGATTGATTAATGTCTTTTACTTTCTTAGCTGGAACTCCGGCATAAATCACCCCCGATTCTACTACAGTATTTTGAGTAATCACTGCTCCGGCAGCAATAATCGAATTACTTTCTACAACACAATTATCCATTACAATGGCGCCCATTCCGATTAGTACATTATCGTGAATTTTGCATCCATGAACAATCGCATTATGGCCAATAGAAACATTATTCCCAATTTCGGTTGGATGTTTTTGATACGTGCAGTGAATAATCGCTCCATCTTGAATGTTAACCTTATCTCCTATTTTGATATAATGAACATCGCCACGAATAACTGCATTAAACCAAACACTACAAGATTTTCCTAACACAACATCACCTACAATTGTTGCGTTTTCTGCAACAAAACAATCTTCCGGAATTTGTGGGCTTTTACCGTTTACAGCTTTTATAATCATATGAAAAAAAGTCCCGATAAATCGGGACAATTATTTGAATTAATTAATAGCAGGACAATTACAGTGATATTTCTCTGGCTTACAGAATAAATTAATTCCCAAAGTTATTTGGTGAAATCCGCCTGAATCAAATTTAACAGTACCTAATATATGTGAATAGGTATAAGAGAACACATAGTTTTTAAAATTAATTCCAACTATTGGTGTAACGTATTGTAGCTTTTGGGCAGCAACACCGTTACCCTGAACATATTCTGCTCCATCAAGACTTCTTCTATAGGATATTCCTCCCCAAAGTCTTCCGAAATCTAAGTCTTTGTAAGCTTTAAGATTTAAATCAACTGTTTTTTCTTGAGTTAAGGTAACCAATTGAAACATAAAAGAGGGTTCCCAAAGAATTTGTTCAGCATCACCAAAAGTATATCCGGCATTTAAAATAAATCTTCTCAAATTTACCGGCTCACTACCAGTATATAGCTTTCTGTCACTGGCCAATGCATTTTTAACTGTCGCATGAACATAAAAGTCAAGGAAATTATAAGAAGCTCCAATATCAACATTAAAATACGTTGATTTTTGAATTGTTCCAAATACGACAGGGTCAAAACCAGGATTGTTGTCATAAAAAGTGGTTTCATCCAAATTACTTTGAATAAATCCGGCACTCATACCAAATGAAAGTTGGTTTAAATCAACATTATCACGTGAAAACATGATATGGTGAGCATAAGTCAGCTTCATACCAGTTTGTGAGTGATAACCATTTTTATCGTTAAAAATAATAATTCCACCACCAGATCTTTCACCTAAAGATCCATTGAAACTTATTGTTTGTAACGCTGGCGCGTCTTTCTGCCCTAACCATTGTTGTCTTGCTGTCAGTCTTAATTTTGCACAATTTGCCGCTCCAGCCATTGAAGGATGAAGCAAATAGTAATTATCAGATAAATAATCTGAATAAACTGGCAATCCTTCTTGTGAATGGGAAAATTGTGCAACTAATAGTAGTGCTAATAAATAAATCTTTCTAAAATTCATTTTAACTATCTTTTTAATGAGAAATGGGCTTTAAATTGTTTGACTACGGCTCCTTCAGCATAATCAACCGTAAACCAGTAATCGTCTGATGGTAAGAGATGTCCGTTTAACGTTCCATCCCAACCTAAACCTGTTGAACTGATTTGTTTCATTAGTTTGCCATAGCGGTCAAATATATAAATTTTTGCGTTAGGTTGTCCATCCAATCCAACAATATTCCATGTATCGTGGATTCCATCTCCATTTGGAGTGAAGTAATGCGGATAATCTATGATTTGAACTTCTTCTATGATTAACTCC
>JAYTGH010000495.1:0-4031 GCA_043733645.1 Flavobacterium sp.
GCAACTATTTGTCCGAAGGTAAAGGACAATAAAATCAATAGTAAAGATTTTTTCATGGTTTGTTGATTAAATAAAAGTGAGTAAAGGTAATTATGTTTATAGATTTTTCAAATTAATATTTAGAATTATTGCAGATAAAACAATCTTTTTAACATAAACCCTAATTTGATTGAGATTTAATTGAATTAAAAATGCGAGAATCTACAAGCAACAAGCATACTTTATTCTATTGTACCATAATTTACAGCTGTTATATTTTGCACTATTTTGATTCTAAAATTCTAACTTTTCTCTTGTTAAAATTGAAACTATAATTCATTACAGCACAAAGAAAAACAACATTTTCAAACTAAAATAGTAAAACCAATAGTTTTTAATTTCTAAAACATATTTTTGCGTATTACATTTTATATCTCCTTGAAAATATTCAATTCCATAAAGTCATTCAATGCCGCTAAACCAACAATTGTAACCATTGGTACTTTTGATGGAGTGCATCTTGGGCATCGAAAAATTCTGGAACAAATTACCAAAAGTGCTCACGATTTGAATTGTGAAAGCTTGGTTCTTACTTTTTTCCCTCATCCGCGAATGGTGCTTCAGGAAGATACAGAAATGAAGCAACTCAACACCTTAGATGAAAAAATAGAACTACTTGACAATTTAGGAATTGATAATCTGGTTGTGCATCCATTTAATAAAGAATTTTCGAGGTTAACTGCTGAAGAATTTGTCAAAGAAGTTTTAGTTGATGTTTTCAAAATCAAAAAAATCATCATCGGTCACGACCATCGTTTTGGTAGAAATAGAACTGCCAACATTGATGATTTAATCAATTATGGTGAAGCGTATGGTTTTGAAGTAGAACAAATTTCGGCAGAAGAAATCAATGAAGTTTCTATTAGTTCTACCAAAATAAGGAATGCCCTTTTAGATGGAAATATCGAATTGGCTAGTACTTATTTGGGCTATAATTATTCGTTAACCGGAATAATTTCTGAGGGAAAACAATTAGGAAGAACTATAGGTTATCCAACAGCAAACATCAAAATAGAAGAAAGCTACAAACTCATTCCGCTAAATGGCGTTTATATTGCCAAAAGTATACTAAACGGAAAAACTGTTTTTGGTATGATGAATGTCGGGACAAGACCAACAGTTGACGGAACAGCACAAACCATCGAAATTAATTTTTTTGATTTCAAACAAGATTTATACGGTCAAAAAATTACTGTTTCCCTTTTGCACAGAATGCGCTCAGAACAAAAATTTGAATCTGTTGATGCGCTAAAAAGCCAATTAGGCATAGATAAAGTCATGGCTGAAAACTATATCAGCCAATTGCGATAATGCTACTGTATTGTATTCTGAGTTTTTATTTTCCTTCCTTTTTTGTTAAATACTTGACATTTACAAGATATTTTCCTAAATTTGATAGTGAGCTTTATTATTCACTTAAACGCTATCAATATGAAACTGCCAAAAGAACTTATCAATGCAATTATAATATTTGCCGGAATCTCTATTTATTTTTTAGTTATAGATTTTTTAGGATTATCAGACATTCTTTGGTTGAGAATGGTAAACGTCCTTTTTGTGTTTTATGGGGTTACTCGAACCCTAAGCTCTAACATAGCAGAAGGAAAAATAGGATATGGTGCCAACTTACTTTCGGCAGCTAAAACAGCATTCGGCGGTGTTTTTTTAAGTATCATAAGCTTAGTTGCCTATATTCATATAAGAGGTGGCGATGAATATGTTAGTCATCTTTCAGCAGATCTTTTATTTGGCGGAAAACCAACAGCCAATCAATACTGTATAGGTATCTTTTTTGAAGGGATTGCTTCTGCCTTAATGGTAGTTTTTGTTTCAGCACAGTATTGGAGAAGAAAGATGGCAGCCCAAGACTAAAAGACTTAGTTCTATTATTGTGTCACAAAATTGTAACTTCCATACAATTTAACTACTTTTGGTGCACGATAAAATTGCACCTATGAGCAGCACAAAACACAATTGGACTACCGAAGAAATTATTGCTATTTATAACAAACCTATGATGGATCTGCTCTATGAAGCAGCAACAATCCATAGAGAGCAGCACGACCCAAACGTTGTTCAGGTTTCTACTTTACTATCTATTAAAACTGGTGGTTGTCCCGAAGATTGCGGTTATTGCCCACAAGCGGCCCGTTATCATACTGATATTGAAGGTAATGATTTAATGACTGTTAGCCAGGTAAAAGCACAGGCTTTACGTGCCAAATCTAATGGTTCGTCTCGAGTATGTATGGGTGCTGCGTGGCGTAATGTAAAAGATGGCGAAGAATTTGACCAAGTTTTAGAAATGGTTCGTACCATCAACAAGCTGGATATGGAAGTGTGCTGTACGTTGGGGATGATTACCGAAAATCAGGCACAGCGTCTTGCTGAAGCTGGTTTATACGCCTACAATCACAACTTAGACACCTCCGAAGATTATTATAAAGAGGTGATTTCTACAAGAGGTTTTGAAGACCGTTTAGAAACTATCGAAAATGTTCGTAAAACCAATGTTACAGTTTGTAGCGGTGGAATTATCGGAATGGGAGAAAGTATAGAAGACAGAGCCGGAATGCTGGTAGCACTTTCAACTTTAAATCCACAACCGGAATCGGTGCCAATAAATGCTTTGGTAGCTGTTGAAGGAACTCCAATGGAAAATGAAAAACCTGTCGAGATTTGGGAAATGATTCGAATGGTAGCTACTACACGAATTGTAATGCCTGAAACTCAGGTGCGTCTTTCTGCAGGAAGAATGGAAATGTCTCGTGAAGGACAAGCGATGTGTTTCTTTGCTGGCGCGAATTCAATTTTTGCCGGAGATAAATTATTAACCACTCCAAATCCGGATGTAGAAGAGGATATGAAAATGTTTGATTTATTGGGTTTAAAACCACAAAAACCTTTTGTCAAAGTTTCACAACCTACAACTGTAGAAGCTGCCGATTCTCAATATCAGGCATTAGGAGAAAAGCCAAAATGGTCTCGACCAGGACATACTATTGAAAGAAATTTAGAAGCTTCTTCAAAAGGAAAGTAACAAGCCTTTAAGGAAGTACAACATATAAGGCAATAAAAAAGCGGTCTCGTTATTAGTAACGAGACCGCTTTTTTATATTCTTTGTTCCCTGCCTGCAGGTTTATCCCTTACAGAATAATTTTTCTTGAAATCATCACGCCGTTGTCCAACTTAATTTTCACAATTAATGTTTGTTGGCTTGTAGAAATAGCAGACGTTACAAAGTCTTTATTGCTTATCCCTTTTGCGAAGAACAATTGTCTGCCCAATACATCATATACGGTTACTTCTTGTATGTTTTCAATAGTAGACTTAATCGTTAATTCACCATGATTGGCAGCAATAACAACATTGTTTTCAATAGTAAAGTCTGGATTCCCTAAAGCGGCGTTAGTATATCGCAATACAAATCTATCATTAAACGTTCCGGCAACAGAAGTAAAACTGTATGGAGTTTGTCGTAAATCATAAATTAGATTTAATTCTTTATCTTCTAAATAAATCGGTTGATCATGTTCAAACAATCCATCAACCGCAGCAATTGCAATTTTATAGTTACCGGCTGTCATAATACGAACTCCAATAGGGACTTGATCGTTCTGATCAAAAGGCAATGGTCTTCCTTGAATTATTACCGTAGTGTTTTCAGCTAGAGAATATATGTTTTTATCGTTGGCAACATTTTTAAAAGCATCGTACATTCTGTCTAAACCTAAAGTGGCTTCCGGGAAATACCCAACTAATGTTCTAACAGATTCGTTGTTTGGGTCTACTAAATCCAACCAAATTCTGTTATTTTCATCTGCTGCTTCTGCTGTTGTTCTATAAAATTGGCTGTTAGCATGCGTTCTGCTTCGCATCGAATTATTAAAAGTAACTGTCGAACTTCCCGCTGCTCCATCATTCATAGATACGAAGAAACCTTGACCTGCACCAATATATCCATTAAATACTGATGGCCCGCTTGAAGACC